>NZ_QRWO01000013.1:0-68003 GCF_003459655.1 Collinsella sp. AF19-1LB | reverse complement strand
GCATGCCCTTCTGGCGCGAGGACCTCTAAGGTTTTAACGGTTCCGGTGCGGTCCCCCTACAACCGCACCGGTTTCGCCCGTCAAACGGGCACCACTTTTTAGTAATTCACTTTTTCGAAAGGAAACGAACCATGGGTGTTAACCTCTCCGGCCGTAGCTTCCTCAAGCTCCTCGACCTCACCACCGAGGAGATTGAGTACCTGCTCAAGCTCTCCAAGAACTTCAAGGACATGAAGCGTGCTGGCGTTCCGCACCGCTATCTCGAGGGCAAGAACATCGTCCTGCTCTTCCAGAAGACCTCCACTCGTACCCGCTGCGCCTTCGAGGTCGGCGGCATGGACCTGGGCATGGGCGTTACCTACCTCGATCCCGGTTCGTCCCAGATGGGCAAGAAGGAGTCCATCGAGGACACCGCTCGCGTTCTCGGCCGCATGTATGACGGCATCGAGTTCCGCGGCTTTGCCCAGGACGACGTCGAGGAGCTCGCCGCTAAGTCCGGCGTGCCCGTGTGGAACGGCCTGACCACTGAGTGGCACCCCACCCAGATGCTCGCCGACATCCTGACCGTCCAGGAGAACTTCAACTACGACATCAAGGGCAAGACCCTCGTCTTCATGGGCGACTGCAAGAACAACGTCGCTCGCTCCCTCATGGTTGTCTGCTCCAAGCTCGGCATGAACTTCGTGGCCTGCGGCCCCGAGGAGTGCATGCCCGCTGACGACGTCATCGAGGCCTGCAAGCCCATCGCCGAGGCCAACGGCTGCACCATCAAGCTGACCACCGACGTCAAGGACGGCGTCACCGGTGCCGACGTTCTCTACACCGACGTTTGGGTCTCCATGGGCGAGCCCGACGAGGTCTGGGCCGAGCGCATCGCTCAGCTCACCCCGTATCGCGTTACCTCCGAGGTCATGGCTATGGCCAACCCGGGTGCCATCTTCCTGCACTGCCTGCCCAGCTTCCACGACACCAACACCACGATTGGCGCCGAGAAGTGCGAGCAGTTCGGCATCACCGAGCAGGAGGTCACCGACGAGGTCTTCGAGAGCCCCGCTTCCAAGGTCTTCGACGAGGCCGAGAACCGCATGCACACCATCAAGGCTGTCATGTACGCTACGCTCAAGTAAGAGCATCTAGCATCTCGCTCGGGGTGCATTGCTGCGCACCCCGAGCACTTTTGTCTGGTAAAAATCTCGCACCGAACGACATGCACGGCACGGAAGAGCCGCTTCGGGCGAGATCAGTAAATGATTTATGAAGGGGGGATGAGAACTATGACTGAGACCGCTAAGAAAAAGCGCGGTATGCCTTCATCGTTCACCATTCTTCTTGCTCTGCTGGCAATCGTCGCGGTTGTTACCGTTATCGTCTCCGGTACGTCCGGTGGCGCGGTTACCGCTGCCCGCTTGAGCGATTTCTGCACCGCCCCGGTCAAGGGCTTCGCTGACGCTCTGCCCGTCTGCCTCTTCGTTATGATCCTCGGCGGCTTCCTCGGCATGATGACCGAGACCGGCGCCCTGGACAACGGCATTGCCGTTCTGGTGCAGAAGCTTAAGGGCAATGAGATCATGCTCATTCCCGTGCTGATGCTCATCTTCTCCCTCGGTGGTACCACCTATGGTATGTGCGAGGAGACCGTTCCCTTCTACGCCCTGCTCGCCGCTACCATGATGGCTGCTGGCTTCGACCCCATGGTCGGCGCTGCAACCGTCCTGCTCGGCGCTGGCTGCGGCTGCCTCGGCTCCACGGTTAACCCGTTTGCCGTCGGCGCTGCCGTCGACGCTCTGACCGGCGTTGGCATTGAGGTCAACCAGTCCATCATCATCGGCCTCGGTGCCGTCCTGTGGATTGTTACCACCGCCATGTCCATCTTCTTCGTCATGAGCTATGCCAAGAAGGTCAAGGCTGACAAGGGTTCCACCATCCTTTCGATGCAGGAGCTCAAGGACGCCGAAGAGGCTCACGGCAAGGCTGCTTCCGAGGTTCACAAGGAGGTCAAGCTCACCGGTCGTCAGAAGGGTGTTCTGATCGCCTTTGCCTTCACCTTCGTCGTCATGATCGTCGGCTTCATCCCGCTGGCCGACCTTAACGAGGGCGTCGCCAACTTCTTCGATGCTGGCGCTGTCTATGACGCCGACGGTAACGCCATCGTTCAGGGCTGGTCTGCCCTGATCACCGGCCTGCCCATTGGTCAGTGGTACTTCGACGAGGCTTCCACCTGGTTCTTCCTCATGGCTGTCCTGATCGGTATTATCGGCGGCCTGTCCGAGAAGCAGATCGTCAACACCTTCATCACCGGCGCTGCCGACATGATGTCCGTTGTCCTCGTCATCGCCCTCGCCCGTGGTATCTCCGTCCTCATGGCTAGCACCGGCCTCGACGTCTACGTCCTCGACGCTGCCGCCAATGCTCTGGCTGGCCTGTCCGGCGTGATCTTCGCTCCCATGAGCTTCCTGGTCTACTTCGGCCTGTCCTTCCTGATCCCCTCGACCTCCGGTATGGCTACTGTCTCCATGCCCATCATGGGACCGCTGGCTGTTAAGCTCGGCTTCTCGCCCGAGGTCATGGTCATGATCTTCTCCGCCGCCATCGGCGTCGTGAACCTGTTCACCCCGACCTCCGGCGCCATCATGGGCGGTCTTGCCCTGGCCAAGATCGAGTGGACGACCTGGCTCAAGTTTGCTCTTAAGCTCATCGTCGCTCTCTCCGTCGTCTGCGCCATCATCCTGACCGTCGCTTGCGTGATGCTCTAAGTACCCCTTGGGTACCCCACGGAAACCATGACGATCCTATAACGGATCACCTGGTCATCGTCTGTCCGGTGGGGTAACCCCACCGGTAGACTCCTACCTTTGGCCCCCTCCCGTTCCGTGCGCGGGAGGGGGCGCACTTATGTTGCGCGGTTCTACGAACCGCGCAACCAGTTGACGCTGCGCGCCGCCCAGGACGACAATTTGTCATTCAAAAGGCAAGGCATGACCAAAAGGTCTATGCCTTGCCTTTTTCATGCCAACTTGTACGTCCTGGACGGCGCTCGCTGTCCGTCCTCTGCCTGCGGCGCTTTCCATTGTTGGTGCAGGGGCGCTTTGCCTACTCTGGCGGGCTTTCGCTGGCTTATGCTCAACCTGCGACGTTTTCATTGTTGGTGCTGAGTGCCTTGTTTCCCGTTCCAAATGAGCCACCCCGGGTCCCCGGCGGTTGCGGTGGGCGTGTTTGGTTGGTGCCTGTTGATGGTCTGGTTATCGGGGAGGGCGGGCTCCGTTATAATCGCGTAGGAACTTAATTTACGAAACGGGACGGGAGCCATACATGCGCCAGGGTTTCGACAACGCGAAGTATATCGAGCTGCAGGCTGCTCACATTAAGGAGCGCATCTCGCAGTTTGGCGGCAAGCTGTATTTGGAGTTTGGCGGCAAGCTGTTCGATGACTATCATGCCAGCCGCGTGCTACCGGGTTTTGAGCCGGACAGCAAGTTCCGCATGCTCAAAAGCATCGCCGACGATGTCGAGGTTATCATCGCGATCAACGCGAACCACATCGAGAAAAACAAGGCTCGTGGTGACCTTGGCATTACCTATGACGAGGATGTGCTGCGCCTGGTTGACCTGTTCCGCGGCAACGGCTTTGCTGTCGCGGCCGTGGTCATCACCCAGTACGCTGGACAGCCTGCTGCCGATGTGTTCCGCAACCGCCTGAACGCGCTCGGTATTCCCGCCAAGCTGCACTATCCCATCGAGGGCTATCCGCACGATGTCGATCTGATTGTGTCCGACGACGGCTATGGCAAGAACGAGTTTGTCGAGACCACCCGACCGCTCGTTGTCGTGACGGCGCCCGGCCCTGGCTCGGGCAAGCTCGCTACTTGCCTGTCTCAGCTCTATCACGAGCACAAGCACGGCACGGCCGCCGGCTATGCCAAATTCGAGACCTTCCCGGTTTGGAATCTGCCCCTTACGCATCCGGTCAATATTGCCTACGAGGCCGCCACGGCTGACCTCGACGACGCCAATATCATCGATTCGTTCCACCTTGAGGCCTACAACAAGACCACGGTCAACTACAACCGCGACGTCGAGGCCTTCCCGGTAGTCCGTGCCCTGATGGAAAAGATCCTGGGCAAGAGCCCCTACCAGAGCCCTACGGACATGGGCGTCAATATGGTCGGTTTTGCCATCACCGATGACGATGCCTGCCGCGACGCCTCCAAGATGGAGATCGTCCGCCGCTACTTTACCGCGGTCGAAAATGTGCGCCGTACCGGCGTGGGCGATGAGCAAGTCGACCGTCTCAAGATTATTATGAAGAAAGCCGGCATCGATAAGAACTACTCACCGGCGCGCTCGGCGGCCCTCACCAGGGAGCAGCTGACGGGTGGCCCCGTGGGTGCCATGGTCATGCCCGATGGCTCCGTGGTGACCGGTAAGACCTCAACGCGCCTGGGTGCCGCAAGTTCGCTCATTATGAACGCCCTCAAGCATGTCTCGGGCGTCGACCTTGAGCTCGAGGTCATTAGCGATGAGGCGATCGAGCCCATCAGCAAGCTCAAGACGCATTTCCTGGGCAGCAAAAACCCGCGCCTCCACACCGACGAGACGCTTATGGCGCTGTCGATCACCTCGGCCACGAGTGAGACGGCCGCTCGCGTCCTTTCGGGCCTGGAGCAGCTGCGCGGTTGCGATGCCTTCTTTAGCGTGATTATCTCGCCGACGGACGAGACGGTACTGCGCAAGTTGGGCATCAACGTGTGCTGCGAGCCCAAGTTTGAGCGCCGCGGTTTCTTCCATCGCTAAGTTTGAAGCACCGCGGTAATTGCATTGCATTTTGGCCGTATCGGGTTAGCGCCCGGTACGGCTTTTTGATCAATAAAGCGTCTATTTCGGCGAAAAATAGCTGTTTACCTGCCTAGAAACAATTTGAGCGGTATACAATAACCGTAACTGTTTCATCCTTAGCGGGATGCCGCATGATGGATATTACCTGCCATCGTGAGGTGTGTCGGTCGCGCACGTCGCGTTAGATGCTCGTGCTCGGTTTGAGGAGGCTGCTATGGCGGGCAAGGGTCGTGCGAGTGTCAACGATATGAAGCGTGTCGAGGTGCTGGTGTTGATGGAGATCGACCAGCAAACCGAAGACAATGGCGGGCCGTATGGTTTCTCGCGCAAAACGCTTGCCGAGCGCGTGGGGGTTTCGCCGTATCGTGCCCGCGCCGCAATCGATCGCTTGGATTCCGAAGGTATGATTGATGTCGTCTCGCGTTGTAGCGACGACGGCGGTCAGCTTGCAAATGGCATTTGCCTCACCGAACGTGGTGAGTGGTATCTTGAGGGCGTCCGTACCGGCATGCTCGTTCAAGAAATGCTTGAGGACGAGGTTGCTGATCGATAGCAGCATGTAACCCTTGCCATAGCGACGCCGCCTGGGAAACCGGGCGGCGTTTTGTTTCAAGATTGAGAAATGCAATCGCACGCGAGAAAAATTGCGGACGGTCCGCGGCGCGAGTATTACAATGAAGACCCGTAAGATGTGGATAAACAACTTCTACGGGAAGCGCAGGTAACTCAATATGACCAAGCATGTGTTCGTAACCGGTGGCGTGGTTTCGTCCCTGGGCAAGGGTATCACCGCGGCCTCGCTGGGCCGTCTGCTCAAGTCGCGTGGCTACAAAGTAACGATGCAGAAGGCCGACCCGTATCTGAACGTCGACCCCGGTACCATGAGCCCGTTCCAGCATGGTGAGGTCTTTGTAACCGAGGATGGTTACGAGTCCGACCTGGACCTGGGTCATTACGAGCGCTTTATTGATGAGAACCTGACCCGCGATTCCAACTTTACGACCGGTGCCATCTACAAAAGCCTAATCGCCCGCGAGCGTCGCGGCGACTTTTTGGGCGGTACCGTGCAGGTGATTCCTCACGTCACCAATGCCATTAAGGATAAGTTCCGCCGCATCGAAGAGCAGACCGGCTCCGATATAGTCATCACCGAGCTGGGCGGCACGATCGGCGACATCGAGTCCCAACCGTTTGTCGAGGCCATTCGTCAGTACCGCAAGGAGGCCGGCCCCGAGAACGTCTGCTACATCCACGTGTCGCTCGTTCCCTATATCGCCGCCGCCCACGAGGTCAAGACCAAGCCCACGCAGCATTCCGTCAAGGAGCTCCGCAGCTTTGGTATCCAGCCCGATATTATCGTTCTGCGCTCCGACCACCATATCGATGACGCTATCCGCGGAAAGATCGCAAGCTTCTGCGACGTCGACACCGATTGCGTCTTTACCAACGAGGACTGCGCGAGTATTTACGATGTTCCGCAGCTGCTTGCCGAGCAGGACTTTGACCTGCGCATTTGCGAGCGCCTGGGTCTGGACCCGCGTGAGCGCGACATGAGCGAGTGGAACGAGTTCCTGCGCAAACAGAATCACGCCAACCATCACGCCGACAAGGTGAAGATCGCCGTCGTTGGCAAGTACACGCAGCTGCCCGATGCGTACCTGTCGGTTATCGAGGCCCTGCACCATGCGGGCGTCTTCTACGATCGCCATGTGGACGTCCAGCTGGTCGACGGCGAGAGCCTCGACGAGCAGAATGTCTCCGAAGTTCTGGGCGACGCCTCGGGCATCCTGGTCCCCGGCGGCTTTGGCAAGCGCGCCCTGGAGGGCAAGATCCTCGCGGCCGAGTTTGCCCGCGAGCACAAGATTCCGTATCTGGGCATTTGCCTGGGTATGCAGGTGGCCGTGTGCGAGTTCGCCCGCAACGTCGTCGGCCTTGCCGGCGCCAGCTCCTCCGAGTTCGACCCGGACGGTCCGTTTAGCGTCATCGATCTGATGAGCTCGCAGGAGGATGTCACCGAGAAGGGCGGCACCATGCGTCTGGGCGCCTATCCGTGCAAGCTCGCCGCCGATACCCTCGCTCGCGAGGCATATGGCGAGGATCTCGTCTACGAGCGTCACCGTCACCGCTTTGAGTTTAACAACGCCTTCCGCGACCAGCTCGAGGACGCCGGTTTGGTTATCTCGGGTCTTTCGCCCGACGAGCGTCTGGTCGAGATGGTCGAGCTGCCGCGCGACGTGCATCCTTGGTATGTGGCAACCCAGGCTCACCCCGAGTTCAAGAGCCGTCCGACCAACCCGCAGCCGCTGTTCCGAGAGTTCGTGCGTGCCTCGATCGGTCAGCACGAGGGTGTCGATCGCCTGCAGGTGACGCCCATGAACCTCGCTACGGACTAAGGGTGCCGGCGAACAAAGAACATACCGAAGCTACTCCCTCGTCGCTCGCCGTGGCGGCGGGGGAGTATCTCGATTACCTCGCGGTCGAGCGGGGTTTGGCGCGCAACACGATTGCGGCCTATCGTCGTGACCTGACGACGTACTGCGCCTATCTGGAGCGGGCGGGTATTGTGTCTTTTGATGAGGTGACTCGTCAGGTCGTGGAGGGCTTTGTCGCCGACCGTCGGGATGGGGGCTATTCCGATGCCTCGGTGGAGCGTGCGCTTGCGGCCGTGAAGGGCCTGCATGCCTTTTTGGTGCGCGATGGGATTGTGGCCCAAAATCCAACGGCGGCGTTGCGCCTGCCTAAAAAGGCTGAGCGTTTGCCGGAGTATCTATCGGTGGAGGATGTCTCGGCGCTGCTCGATCAAGACTTCCCCGAGGGCGAGATGGGCTTGCGCGACCATGCCATCTTGGAAGTGCTCTACGGATGCGGCTTGCGTGTGAGCGAGTTGGTGGGGCTCGATGTGGACGATATCCATATCGACGATGGCTTTGTGCTCGTTCGCGGTAAGGGCTCAAAGGAGCGCCTGTCTCCGTTGGTGGGAAGCGCGGCGCGAGCTCTGACGCGCTATATAACTAAGGGGCGTTCTCGCTTGGCGGCCCATGCCCACGGAACCGAGACCTCGGCGGTCTTTTTAAATAAGAACGGCCGCCGTCTGTCGCGCCAGGGCATCCATGCCATCTGTGAGCGCTACGGGCGCCAGGTGGGGCTGGTGGGACTCCATCCCCATACGCTGCGTCACTCCTTTGCCACCCATATGCTTGCGGGCGGTGCAGACCTCCGTGTGCTACAGGAGATCTTGGGACATGCCGATATATCGACCACGCAGGTCTACACGCATGTCGATCGTACGCAACTGACCGAGGTCTATCTGGCGGCGCATCCGCTAGCACATCGCTAGCACCTCGCTGACCTGCATATTTATAAATACTAAAGGGGACGGGCCCCAGATTGCCGAGACGCACTTTTGCGCGCATGGGCAATCTGGGGCCCGTCCCATTTTTCGCTAGACACCGATGCGACGGTGGGCCGTGTGTACCGTGGGTGGGGGAGTTTGGGGGCGATGTGAACGGCGTGTAAAGGGACGTAAAAATCGCCTCAAGGTCAACTTGAAGGTTGAGGTTCGCGGGTGTGGTTCTACAGGTGGCATCCCGCCTTTGCTGCAAACACAACATATTGTGTTTTCGAACATATGCTCGGGGGTGTTTTACAACATATTGGGGGTGGAATGGTGGGGCGGGGGGGGGGAAGGGGGGGGGAAAGGTGTTGAAAAATGGGGCGGTTCCCCATATTATTAATGACGTCGACAGGCGGGGTGGTTCCCCGCGTACGTGCCATCTGAGTAACCGAGGGGAGGGCGCACATGGGAATGACTGGTGCATACGAGCGCAATCTCGATGCAAAAGGTCGTCTGTCCCTGCCTGCACCCCTTCGCGAGGAGCTTGGAGAGCACGTTCGCGTGTTCAAAGCCCTGGATGTCGATGCTCTGTACGTGTTCTCTGCCGAGGCCTTCGATAAGTGGGTCGAAGGACTCTTCGCGGGTCGTGAGGGCCACGAGGGTTTTAACCCGCGTGACATTAACGACCAGAAGCTCATGAGGGCGATCAACAAGCGCACTACGTCGATGGACGTGGATAGCGCCGGTCGTATCGGTCTTTCCGAGTCTCTCCGCAAGCAGGCGAACCTCGACCGCGAGGTCACGGTTGTGGGCAACTACGACCACCTTGAGGTTTGGGATCGCGCCGCGGCCGATGAGGACGATGACGATGAGGCCCTGCTGGACCTCTTCTTCTCGTAAGGGCAAGGCACGGGTAACGGATGGAGCGTGGGATCTTGACACAAGAATATCGGCATGAACCTGTCATGCTCGGCGAAGTGCTTGAGTCGCTGCGGCTAAAGAGCGGCTCCGTTGTCTGCGATTGCACCCTTGGCGGTGCCGGCCATTCGGTAAAGATGGCCGCGCAGGTGGGGGAGACGGGCCTTTTGCTCGGCGTCGATCAGGACGACATGGCCCTCGAGGCCGCTGGCGCCCGTCTGGACCGCGAGGTTCCCGGCGTTCCGCACCAGCTGCTGAAGGGCAACTTCGGCGACTTGGACGAGCTGCTTTGCTCGGCCGAGGTGCCCGGGGTCGATGGCTTCCTGTTCGATTTGGGCGTTTCGTCACCGCAACTCGATATCCCTGGCAGGGGCTTTTCGTATAACGAGGACGCCCCATTGGACATGCGGATGGATCCGGGTAATAACACCTTAAACGCAGCTGAGGTCATCAACACCTATAACGAACACGACCTCGCCCGGATTCTACGCGTCTACGGCGAAGAGAAGTTCGCCTCGCAGATCGCGCGCGAGATCGTGCGCCGCCGCGAGCAAGAACCGATCGAAACCACCGGCCAATTTGTCGAGATCATCAAGGCGGGTATCCCGGCTGCCGCTCGTCGGCATGGCGGACACCCGGCCAAGAAAAGTTTCCAGGCCATTCGCATCGAGGTCAATCACGAGCTCGATGTGCTCGAACGAGGGCTTGATGCCGCCACCAGGTGGCTCAACCCGGGCGGACGTATCTGCGTCATCTCGTATCACTCGCTCGAGGACCGTATCGTAAAGAATCACTTTAAGGAGATGAGCCAGGGGTGCACGTGTCCGCCGGAGATTCCGGTGTGCGTGTGCGGCAACGTGCCGATACTCAAGGTCATCACTCGCAAACCCTTGGTTGCCCAGCCTGATGAGGTTGAGCGCAACCCTCGGGCGAGATCAGCCAAAATCCGCGTGGCGCAGCGTCTGTAGGCGCGACCGCGCGATATTGGACCTCCCGCTCGCACCATAAACGAAGCTTAAACATACTACCAACGTACTCGGGATGGGAGGCGGCATATCATGGGCTACGACACTTCAAGCGCAGCACTCGCCTATGATATGAACGCCATGCCCGCCTATCGTGAGACGCCGCAGGCCCCCGTTGCTCCCCGTGAGCAGCGCACGCCGCGCTTTGATGTCTACACGGGCGCGGGCCGTCAGGCAAACCAGGCGGTAAGCCCGGTTTTCATGAGCGTTCTTAAAACGTTTTGCATCATTGCGGCTATCTTCATGACGATCGGCGTCGCCCGCGTGGCGCTCGCCGGCGTTACGGCCCAGGTGCTCAACAGCAACGCCGAGCTTACCAACACGCTCGAAAAGGCGACCGATGAGAGCTCCGACCTGGAGGTCATGCATTCGGTCTATGGCGCCGACACGCGCATTCGCGACCTTGCGGGCGCTTATGGCATGGTGGAGCCCAGCGAGAGCGTTACACTTGACTTTTCGCAGGATGCAGCCGCGGGCGCCAACGCGACCGCGACCGCTCAGTAGCAAGACGGTAGCTGAGTATGACAAATGACTATCGCCGCGGTTCCGATGGGGGCCGCGGTTCTGGACGTCCCTCGTCGCGGGGACGTTCTGGTTATCAAGGAACGGGTCGGCAATCTTACAACGCCGGGCAGTCCCGTGGCAACGACCCGGCGTCGCGACTTCGCGGCTCGGGCGGCCCTCAAGTGCATAACACCAGGTCGCGCAAGAGTTCGTCGACCGAATGGCTCACAGGCACGCCTCTGCCTCGCCGCAAAGCCGTCATGGGCTTCATTGGGCTTGGCTTGGGCTTGGGCGTCTTTCGCCTTGCCGACTATCAAATTGTCGAAGCCGATAAACTGCGCGAGCGTGCCGATGCGCGCCGCCTGCTTGCGCAGACCCTCTATGCCAAACGTGGCACCATCTACGACCGCAACGGTAACGTGCTAGCGTCGTCGGTCGAATGTCGCAACATCGCCGTGAACCCCCAGCTTGTCGAGGATGTTGACAAGACGGTGTCGGCGCTGGTCAAGGCAACTGGAATCGATAAAAAGACCTGCCGCAAGCTCGTTGAGTCCGATGGAACCTGGGTGTATATCAAGCGCCAGGTGGACGAAGACGACGCTGCGGCGCTGGAGAAGAAGAACCTGCCCGGCGTGCTTTTTGAGCAGGCCATGAAGCGCGTATATCCATACGGCAATCTGGCATCGCAGGTGCTGGGTGTAGTGAATGTAGACAACGACGGCTTGACGGGTCTCGAAAAGCAATACAACAAGCTTCTGACCGGCACGAACGGCTCTCTCGTACGCGAGCGCGCGAGGGACGGCAGCTATATCGCGGGCGGTGCCTATAAAAAGGTGGCTGCGGTCGACGGCGTTGATATCGTGACGACGCTCGACGTCAATATCCAGCGTGCGGCCGAGGATGCCCTGGCAGAGGCTGTGGAGAAGACAAAGGCCAAGAACGGCTCGGCGCTGGTCACCGATCCTACGACAGGCGAGATCTTGGCAGCCTGCTCGTATCCGACCTACGACCAGACCAATTTGGAAAACGCCAAGACCGAGGATATGAACCTGCGCCTGGTCACCGACGCCTACGAGCCCGGCTCGGTCTTTAAGACGCTCGTGGCGGGCGCCGGCTTCGACTTGGGTGTCGTGCGGTCGAGTACGTCGTTTGAGGTGCCGGCGAGCATCAAGGTGGGCGACGATACCGTCACCGATGCCGACAAGCGTGACTACGCCATGACCATGGATGTGCGCGAGATGATGCGCCGTTCGTCCAACGTGGGTTTTGTCCTGGTGGGGCGCAAGATCGGTGCCGACGACTTTGCCGCCTATGTGGACAAGTGGGGCATCGGTCACAGCTCTGGTGTCGATTTTCCGGGCGAGAGCCTGGGCATCGTCAAGGAGCGTGACCAGTATGACGGCGCCACGCTGGGCTCGATGAGCTTTGGACAGGCGCTGTCTGTCTCGCCGATTGAGATCGCACGTGCCGTGGGCGGCATCGCCAACGGCGGCGTGATGATGACCCCGCACTTCTATAAGTCCAGCAAAGGCGACGAGAAGGACTGGGGCGAAGGCGAGCGCGCGATTTCGGAGGACGCCGCATCCCAGGTGACATCGTGCATGCAGACGGTCGTGTCTGAAGGCACGGGCGTTGGCGGCGCAGTTGACGGCTATGACGTGGCGGGCAAGACCGGCACGGCCGAACGTGCCGACGAGAACGGCGGCTACCTCAAGGAGAACTACATGTCGTCCTTTATGGGCTTTGCACCGGCACAATCGCCCAAGGTGCTGTGCTATATCACGCTCGACGGAACGCCGAGCGGCTCAGATGCCGCTGCGGTGCCGTTCCAGTCAATTATGGCCAACGCGCTCGACGTGCTGGGTATCCCGCACACGAAGTAGGGGGTTACAATCTTTGGGGCGTGGTTTGTTGTCCCATATGAGGGGTGTTCACATGCCCTGCACCACGCATGCGCGGCGCTGGGATACAATACGCCGATAGCATTATTTAGGTTTACAGGGGAGCTGCAATGATAGAGATCGCCGTCAACAACCTCGCGGCCGCAACAGGGGCCCGAACCGTGACGGGAGAAGTCGATCTGGTATGCCGCGGGTGCGTTATCGACTCGCGCCAGGTCGAGGAAGGGACGATTTTCGTCGCCTTTCCCGGTGAAAACGTCGACGGCAATGATTATGCTTCCCGTGCCGTCCAGTCGGGTGCCGGCGCCGTCGTGATGACGCGTGAGCCCGAGGCCGAGCTGGTCTCGCTGGCGCAGGACAAGGGCTGTGCCATCTTGCTGACCGATGATCCCGAGGAGTTTCTGCTGCGTTTGGCGCACGCGTATCGCCTGGAGCTTGGCTGCCTGGTCGTTGGCATTACCGGTTCCATCGGCAAGACGACGACCAAGGACGTGCTCGCCGCTGTGCTCGCCAAGCGCTATCGTGTCTGGGCCACCAAGGGCAATTTCAATAACCTGATCGGCATGCCGCTCACGGTGCTTTCCGCTCCGGCCGATACCGAGGTTCTGGTGCTCGAGATGGGCATGAACCATTTCCACGAGATCGAGCGCCTGTCCCAGTCCGCCAATCCCAACCTTGCCATCGTGAGCAAGATCGGCACCTCTCATATCGGCATTTTGGGCAGCCGCGAGAACATCGCCCGCGCTAAGGCCGAGATTGTACAGGGCATGTGCGCCGCCGGCGACTATTTGCCGCTGCTGGTTTTGGGCGGCGAGGACGACTTTACGCCGTTCATTCGCGACACGTTCGCCCAACCTGCTGGTATCGACGTGATGCTGGCCGGCGTCTCGGACGATGATGAGGTCCGCGCCCGCGACGTTCGCGTTGATGACGAAGGCCGTCCGGTCTTTACGCTCGATTTTGGCCAGGGTGAGACGATCGATACCATGCTTGCCATCCCCGGCGTGCAGTCCGTTCCTAATGCCGTTAAGGCCGCCGCGGTTGCCTATCGCCTGGGCGTGACGCCCGAGCAGATCGATGCTGCCTTTAGGGGTCTCACGATCACCGGACACCGCCAGGAGATCAAGCGCGCCAAGAGCGGTGCACGCGTCATCGATGACTCCTATAACGCCAGTGCCGAATCCATGGCTGCTGGCCTCGATCTGCTGTGCTCGCTTTCGTGCACGGGGTCTCGCATGGCGATCCTGGGCGAGATGGGCGAGATGGGCGATGAGGCTCCTCGCATGCATGAGCTCGTGGGCGCCTATGCCGCCGCCAAGAAGCTCGACATGCTGGCGTGCGTGGGTGGTGAGCTGGCCCAGCTTATGGCCGATGCCGCACGCATGATGGGCATGGACGAGGACCGCATCCAGGTGTTCTCCGATTATCAGCAGGTGCTCGACCGCATGGGCGGCGCGCTTGAAAAACATGATGTTGTACTGGTCAAGGGTTCCCGCTTTGTTGAGCTCGACCGCTTTGTGGAAGGTGTGTGCTAGCCCATGTTCGGCAATCCCTCGTATCCAACGTATCAGGCTTTTTTGGGGCTTGGCATCGCCGCAGCCATTGCGCTGCTGCTCATGCCGTGGTGGATCAAGCTGCTCAAGGTCGAGGGTATCGGCCAGCAGGTTCGTGCCGACGGCCCCAAGCGTCATTTGGTTAAGCAGGGAACGCCCACCATGGGTGGCGTTGTCATCCTCGTCGCGATCTCGCTGACCTGCCTGCTGATGGGCAAGCTCACCACCGAGCTCGTACTCGTACTGCTCGCCACGCTGGCGACCGGCGTGCTGGGCCTGATCGACGACCTGACCTCCGTTACGCATGGGCGCTCGCTCGGTCTGACGCCTCATGCCAAGATGATCGGCCTAACCATTATCTGTGTCACCTTTACGGTACTTGCCGTCAACTGGTGCGGCGTCGCCCCCGAGATTTGTTTTCCCGGTGGGTTGACGATCGACCTTGGCGTGCTTTCGACCACCATCTGCGGCTATTCGTTCCCGTGGCTCTATATTGTCTTTTGCTGGCTGATGATTGCCGGTCTTTCTAATGCCGTGAACCTGACCGATGGCCTTGACGGTCTTGCTGGCGGCACCTCCATGATCGCCATGCTCGCCATGGCTGCCATGGCGTTTTTGCACGGAGACGTGAACCTGTCCATCTTCTGTACCGCGTGTGCCGGTGCCTGCTTGGGCTTTCTGTGGTTCAACTGCTATCCGGCGAGCATCTTTATGGGCGATACCGGCTCGCTTGCTCTGGGCGCCGCGTTTGCCTGCACGTCCATCATGACCAACACCGAGGTCGTCTCCCTCATCATCGGCGGCCTGTTTATCGTTGAGACCCTGTCGGTCATGATTCAGGTTGTCTACTTCCATTTTACGCACAAGCGCGTCTTCCTTATGGCGCCCATCCATCATCATTTCGAAAAGAAGGGTTGGGCCGAGACCAAGGTCGTCATCCGTTTTTGGATTATCGCTGCGGCATTTGGTGCCGTTGGCCTTGCTCTGTTCTGCCAGTTGGGATAGTGGTCTTTCATGTCTCTTGCTGATGTCTTTAGCTTGCTCGTTTTGGGTCAGGGCAAATCCGGTCTCGATGTCGCCCGCTGGGCGCTGGCACATCCAGAGCGCGTAAGCGCCGTTACCGTGTATGGCGGCGGCACCTCTGAGCCCAATGACGCCACGCGTGCGCTCGAGGCTGCCGGTGCGTCGTTTGTCTATGGGACCGAACAGGTCGAGGGCGCCTATGACGTATGCGTGACGTGCCCGGGCATCTCGGAGTTCTCGGGCTTCTTTAAGGCCGGGCGCGAGCATGCCGCCCAGATTATGGGTGAGCCCGAGTTTGCCTATCGCCTGTCGCCCGATAACTGGATTGCCATCACGGGCACCAACGGCAAGACGACCACCACGTCGCTGACCGATTATCTGCTCAAGGCTTCCGGTGAGGCCAGTGTAGCTGTCGGCAACATCGGTGAGCCGCCTATCAACGAGATTGACGGCCGAGCCCACAACGAGTGGTTTGTGGCTGAGCTCTCGAGCTATCAGATTGCTACGACCACCGAGCTCCACCCTCGCGTGGCAGTGCTGCTCAACATCACTCCCGACCACTTGGGCTGGCATAAGAGCCATAAGAACTATGCGCTTGCCAAGATCAAGCTGTTTGACAATATGGTCGATGACGATCTGGTGGTTGTCGACGTCGAAGACGCCGGCATTCACGAGTTCGATGAGTACATCTATAAGCCGGGTCGCCGCATCTGCAAGGTCGCTTTTGACGAGCCCGAGGGTGCAGACGCCGCCTTTGTGCGCGACGGCAAAATGGTCGTGCGCCTGAAGGGCGTCGAGACTCAGCTTGTCGCCACGTCCGAGCTCAAGATTTCGGGCCACCACAATGTCATCAATGCCTTATGTGCCGCCACGGCTGCTCTGGCCGTCGGTGCCGATGTCGATGGTGTCCGCCGCGGTCTGGCCTCGTTCCAGCCGCTCGAGCATCGCGTGGAGCCGTGCGGCGAGATTGACGGTGTGCGCTACGTCAACGATTCCAAGGCGACCAACACCGACGCGGTCGAGAAGGCACTGACGGCATTTCCCGATGACGACGTGATCTTGCTGCTCGGCGGCCACGATAAGGGCACGCCGCTCACGGACTTCGCGCGCGTTGTTATGGATAACGTGCGCTCGGTCGTCTGCTTTGGCGATGCGCGCGAGCGCTTCACCGCCGCTATGGACGAGGCCGATGTCGATGGCGATGTGGATATCGCCCAGGCGGATGACCTACGCGATGCCGTGGACGTTGCCCGTTCGCTGTCGAGCCGTGGCGACGTGATCTTACTTTCTCCTGCCTGCTCTTCGTTCGATGAGTTCTCGGGCTATGAGGAGCGCGGCCGCGTGTTTAAGGACTATGTGGCCCAGCTTGCCGCTGCAGCGAAATCGCAAATGGAATAGGGGTTGCCGGTGAGAGAGGAGAGCCCCCGACAAGGTATGAGGACGCCCGACTCGGACCGTGCTTCCTCGCGGCGTAGCACACCGCGTTCCGGTCGCGGCGGGCAGTCGTTTAGCGAACGCTATATTGCCGGCGTTCCCGCCCGCATCATGCGCCCCCGTCTGATATTCATGGCCTGTCTGTTTATCTTGGTGTGTTTTGGCCTGCTGATGGTGTACTCGGCGTCTTCGGTCGAGGCACTGCACGAGAATGGCTCAGCGACGTTTTTTCTGGGTCGACAGGCTGCGTTTGCCGTGGTTGGTGTTCTGGCGCTGATTGCCATCGTGCGCGTTTTGCCGGACAGCTGGTTTGGGGAGGATGTGCTCAGGATCTTCCTCATAGGCATGATAGGGCTACTGTTTCTGGTGTTCTTGGTGGGCAGCGGCAGCCGTGGCGCCACGCGCTGGCTCAACATCGCCGGCATTCAGTTCCAGCCTTCCGAGTTTTTAAAGCCATTTGCCATTGCGTATTCGGCCATCATGCTTGATCGCTTCTTTTCGCCCGGTGGCAACATCAACGAATTCCTTCGCAAGATGGGCATCTACCTGGGCATTTCGCTCTTTCTGATCTTTATCCAGCCCGATTTCGGTACCGTCCTGATCATCCTGCTGACCCTCATGTGCATGGCGTTGTTTGCGGGTCTCGACCCGAGATTTATCATCGGCGTGCTAATCTTCGGCATTCTCGTGATCGTGATTGCACTTGTCGCAGAGCCGTACCGTATGGTGCGTATTCAGGTTGCCTTGAACCCTTGGGCTGATGAGTATGGTGACGGCTATCAGGCCACGCTTGCCATCATGGCCTTTGCCTCGGGCGGTCTGTTCGGCCGTGGCATCGGCAACTCAACCATGAAGTACTCGTATCTGCCCGAGGCGCACAATGACTACATCCTGGCCATCATTGGCGAGGAAGTCGGCTTTGTCGGAACCGTGCTGTTCTTCTTGGTGTTTGCGATGCTGATCTACTCGGCGTTTCGCATTGCCGAGCAGGCGACCGATCGTCGGGGCGCGCTTATGGCGTCTGGCTCCGCGGTCATTCTCGCGGTGCAGTTTTTGATTAACGCGCTTGGCATCCTCAACGTGTTTCCCATGACGGGCAAACCGTTGCCGTTTATTAGCTACGGCGGTTCGTCGATTATCGTGTCGCTTATGCTTGCCGGGTTGATTCTGCGCGTTTCGTACGAGAGCGCCCGCCGCGATGAGTATGACCGCCGCCGTGAGAGCTTTGCCGTTATGGACGAGAGCACCGCCGGCGTGGCCCACGTGCGCGGTGAACGACCTTCGCGTAGCGGCTTTACCGTTCTGGATGGCTCTGCGACCGAGCCGGCAGCTCGTCCACGTCCGCGGACGGCGCCGCAAGGTCGTCCGCAGCGCCCCAGTCCTCGCAGTGCGGGCGGCGGATATAATCGAATCGATTTGAACTCGGACCCGTCGGCGCGTTTGCGCACCGACGACCAGGGACCGCGTGTACGAAGGGACTACCATGACCGATAAGATGACCGTTGCTATTGCAGCCGGCGGCACGGCAGGACACATTAACCCCGCGCTCGCTTTGGCCGAGGAGCTGCATGACCGTGGCCACCACGTTGTGTTCGTGGGCCAGTCGCGCAAGCTCGAGGGTCGTCTGGTCCCCGAGGCTGGGTTTGATTTTGTGCCCATTACGGTCACGGGCTTCGACCGCTCCCGTCCCTGGACAGCGCTGACCTCGCTGTGGCGTGTCAACAAGGCCAAGCGTGCGCTCGCCAGTCATTTCTCAAAGGTCGGCAAGCCCGATGCTGCCATCGGTTTTGGTGCCTATGTCGAGGTTCCGCTGCTGGGGTGGTGCAAGGGCGCAGGCGTTCCGTATCTGCTACATGAGCAGAACTCTGTTCCGGGCCTGGCCAACAAGATGATGAACTCCCACGCCGCTCGCGTGTGCATCTCGGTGCCGGCAGCGCGCTCGGTCTTTGAGCGCGAAGGTGACCCTGACCACGTGCTCATGACCGGCAACCCCGTACGTCGCTCGGTGATCGAGGGCGATCGCGCTCGCGGCCGCAAGGCACTTGGCGTTCCCGAGGACGCTACGCTGCTGCTCGTCTTTGGCGGTTCACTTGGCGCCCAGCACCTCAACGAGCGCGCGGTTTCGCTCAAAAACGAGCTGCTTTCGCGCAAGAACCTCTATGTGTTGCATTCGACGGGTGCCGACGGCTTTGAGGAGACCGAGCGCGCTTTGGCGCTGACGCCCGAGGAGGCGAAGCGTTACCGCGTCCAGCCTTACATCGACAACATGGGCGATATGCTGGCTGCTGCCGATTTGGTGCTCTCGCGTTCGGGTGCATCGAGCGTGGCCGAGATCGCTGCGCTCGCCGTGCCCTCGATACTCGTGCCGTATCCGCATGCGACGGCCGACCACCAAACCACCAATGCCCGTTATCTGGTCGACGCCGGGGCCGGCGTGCTCTGTGCCGATGCCGATATCGACGGTTCTGCCTTTGCCGATGAGCTGCTGCACCTGGTCGATGACGCGGCAGAGCGCGACGTCATGCGTCAGGCGGCGCGTGGTCTGGCTCAGGATAGGGCCGCCGCTCTTCTGGCCGATGCGGTAGAGGGTTTGCGTTAGTTAGACGGGATATCGTCGGTCGCCCTCGCGCTGATGCGGTAGGTGCGGTACAGTTAACGGGTTACAGGCAGTGTTTACGCAAGGAGTACACGAGCACATGGCTGATTCCCAGACTGCAACCTCCGCGCCCGAGTTTAAGAGCGCCCACTTTATCGGTATCGGCGGCGCCGGCATGAGCGGCATCGCCCTCGTTCTGCACGAGCGCGGTTATGCCGTTACCGGCTCCGACCTTAAGACGTCACGTTATATCCGCCAGCTTACCCGCGCTGGTGTGAAGGTGCACGTGGGCCATGAGGCAGCCACGATCGACGAGGTCAAGCCCGACGTGGTTGTTGTCTCCACCGCTATTCCGGAGTCCAACCCTGAGCTCGTTCGCGCTCGCGAGCTTGGTATTCCCGTGTGGCCCCGTGCCAAGATGCTCTCTGCTTTGGGCCACGGCTACACCACCGTCGCTGTTGCCGGCACGCATGGCAAGACCACCACGTCTTCGATGTGCGCCACCATGCTCGACCGCATGGGTCTGGATCCGAGTTTCTTGATCGGCGGCATCGTTGAGGGCTATGACACGAACGGCAAGAACGGCTCGGGCGACTACTTTGTCGCCGAGGCCGACGAGTCCGACAGCTCCTTTCTGTTCCTGAACCCCAACGTGGTCATTGTGACCAACGTCGAGGCCGACCACCTCGATCACTACTCGGGTATCGAGGAGATCGAGGCAACTTTCGCCAAATTCATGAGCCTGGTGGGCGAGGACGGCACCGTCATCGTCTGCGGCGAGGACCCGCATCTGGTCGAGCTCGCCAAGTCGACGGGCCGTCACGTGCTTTCCTACGGCTTTGCCGAGAGCAACGACATCGTCTGCGTGCACCCGGATGTCAAGGGCATCCAGAGTGACTTTATCGTTCGCTTTGAGGACGGCACTGAGCACGCTGTGGAGATCAAGAGCAATCCCGGTCGCCACAACATGCTCAACGCCACGGCCGTGCTCACCGTCGCCCATGTCCTGGGCCTTGACATCGACGCCGCCGCCAAGGCGCTCTCGAGCTTTGAGGGCGTCCGCCGTCGCTTTACCCACGTGGGCGATATCGATGGCATCACCGTGGTCGATGATTACGGCCATCACCCCACCGAGATCAAGGCGACGCTTGCCGCCGCTTCGTCGCTGGGCTACAAGCACGTCGACGTCGTGTTCCAGCCGCACCGCTATTCGCGCCTGCAGGCCCTGTGCGACGACTTTGCCGATGCATTTGCCAATGCCGATAAACTGCTGCTGATCGATGTGTTCTCGGCTGGCGAGATGCCCATTCCGGGTGTCACCTCTAAGATGCTCGCCGATACCGTGCGCGCCAAGCATCCTGGCAAGGAGGTCGTGTACTGCTCCAGCCGTCTTGAGCTCAATCAGGAGCTCGAGCAGATGGTGGGCGAGGGCGACCTGCTGCTCACCATGGGTGCCGGCGACGTTACGACCGTCGGTCCCGAGTTCATTGAGTATCTGACTGCCAAGAAAGACGCTTAAGTCTAATGGGTCTGTTTAACGCCGTCATGGCGCTCTCGGGCATGATCGACACGGATGTGATCGAGGACGAGCGCCTTGCGCGTCATACGAGCTATCGTATCGGCGGCAAGGCCGACCTCTTTGTGACGTGCCATAGCTATCATGCCCTCCGCCGCGCCGTGGCGGTGCTCGATCGCGAGCAGGTGCCGTGGGTCATCATCGGCAAGGGCTCCAATCTGCTGGTTGCCGATGGCGGTTATCGCGGTGCCGTCATTTCGCTCGGACGTGAGTTCCAGCGCACGGTTGTTGCCGATGACGGTTGTACGCTGACGGTCGGTGCGGGCGTGATGTTTGCGCGCCTGGTCAACGATGCCCTGTCGCGTAGCCTCTCGGGCCTTGAGTTTGCCGTTGGCATTCCTGGTTCGGTCGGCGGTGCGATATCTATGAATGCCGGCACGCGGACCGAGTGGATTGGCTCGCTGGTTGAGGATGTCGTAACGTTTGACCCGGCATCCGGTATCAAGCATTATGCGGGGTCCGAGATCACTTGGGGCTACCGCGAATGTAGCCTTCCCCGCAATGAGATTATCCTCGAGTGCGTGCTCAAGCTTAAACCGGCGCCCAAGGCCGACATTCGCGAGCGCATGGAGCGGTACCTGACGAGGCGCAAGCGTACGCAGCCCATGGGTCGCGCATCCTGCGGGTCGGTCTTTCGCAACCCGCCCGATGCGAGTGTGGGCAAGCTTATCGAGGATTGTGGATTAAAGGGTTTTTCGATTGGCGGCGCGGAAGTTTCGCCCGTTCACGCTAATTTTATCGTTAATAACGGAACTGCCTCGGCCGATGACGTTGCCGCGGTTATCAGACATGTGCACGGAAAGGTGAGGGAGGCGTATGGCATCGAGCTCAGACCGGAAGTTAAATTCCTCGGCTTCTAGAGCATCGAAACCCACCTTCCGCCGCGCCGGAGGGCGTTCCGGCGCGCCTGCCAAACCTCAACGCAATACCGTCGCGCACTCTAAGTCTGTCGGGCATGCTCGACAGACCAGTCGTCCGGTTGTCGGCTCGCAGCTCGGTAATCGTCCGGCCGCAAAAAAGTCCTCGCGTCCCTCGGTGACGTCAAAGCCTGTTATGGGCGCCAAACCCGCCCGTCCCATGGCAACTCCTAAGCCCTCGACGGGAACTAAAGCGCCGCGTCCAGGTCGCACGCTGGGCGCATCGAAACCGCGCTCGCTGACATCGGTGCCGGCTACCGCCAAGAAGCCTTCGGGTAAAAAAAGCGTCAACCCGTTATCTTCACTTGGGGCGATGGTAAATAAAACATCAGACGCCGCTTCTGTCGTTGCAGGCAAAGGCAAAATCGTGGGCGGCGTTCTGGCCGCCTTGGCCGTGCTCGTCGTCGTTGCCATCGTGGTGATCAACTCTGGATTGTTTACCGCCACTGATATTCAGATTCAAGGCAGCGAGCATGTGACGAAGCACGATGCTATCCAGCTGATCGATTTGCCCGAGGGAACGTCGCTTTTTAACGTCGATCCCGACCAGATTACCGAGGACCTCAAGCAGAATCCGTGGGTCTCGGGCGTGGATGTCCAGCGTCAGTTCCCGCATACGCTCATCATTACGCCGATGGAGCGCAAGGTCATCGCAATTGCCTATATCAGTTCCGATGACCTTGCCTGGGCCATCGGGGATGATGACACCTGGATCGCCCCACTGTCGACGTCGGTCGAAGTGGACGACCAAGGCAACGTCATCACGACAGGGCAGGGCTCAAATACCTTGACCGGAATCGATGCCGCGCTGGCGCTCGCTAAGCACTATGGCGCGGTGTTGTTGACTGATGTCTCGGCGGATGTCGCTCCGGTTTCCGGCCAGGCGGTGAGCTCCAAGGCCGTTAAGGCTGGCTTGGATTATGTGCGTGGTTTTTCGAGCGAGTTCTTGGGACAAGTCAAGGATATTTCCACGCCTTCGGTCGAAGCCATCTCGGCAAACCTCAATAACGGCATTGAGGTGTCGCTGGGCGATTCGAACGATATCGTCAAGAAGGAGCGCGTAGTCACCAAGCTGCTTTCGCAGGTAGAGGGCGTAACGTATATCAATGTGCGCTCTCCGGGTAACTATACATTTAGGAACGCTCCGACCTCGTAGCGCTGGTTGATGCTTTGTTGAGGGGCCATACCACGCCGTTTATCTGGTTTGTTTGGTTTTCACGGTCAATTATTTGACTGATACGTTCATAATGTGCAAACATAATACGGTTTACCTTTGCATTTACTTTCAACCTGAAGGTTAATGTGCGCAGGGGTCGACCCATGCTATGGCTATAACCTTTGTTCGGAGGACCGACATGCACGAGACAGAGATCAACAACTACCTTGCCGTCATTAAGGTGGTCGGCGTCGGCGGCGGCGGTACCAACGCGGTCAATCGAATGATCGAAGAGGGCATCCGCGGCGTCGAGTTTGTTGCCATCAACACCGATGCTCAGGCACTCGCGATCTCTGATGCCGATATCAAGGTGCACATCGGCACCGACCTTACCCGCGGCCTGGGCGCCGGCGCCAACCCCGAGGTTGGCCGCAAGGCTGCCGATGAGTCCCGCGACGACATTGCCGAGGCGCTCGCTGGCGCCGACATGGTGTTCATCACCTGCGGCGAGGGCGGTGGCACCGGTACCGGCGCTGCTCCCATCGTTGCCGATATCGCGATGAACGAGGTCGGTGCGCTGACCGTCGCCGTCGTGACCAAGCCCTTCACCTTCGAGGGCCGCAAGCGCAAGAAGAGCGCCGAGGAGGGCATTAAGACCCTCTCCGATTGCGTCGACACCATGATCGTCATCCCTAACGATAAGCTGCTCGACATCGCCGAGAAGAAGACCACCATGCTCGAGGCCTTCGCGATTGCCGATGGCGTCCTTTCCCAGGGCACCCAGGGCATCACCGACCTCATCACCGTCCCCGGTATCATCAACCTGGACTTCGCCGATGTTAAGACCATCATGAAGCAGGCCGGTACCGCCATGATGGGTATCGGTACCTCTTCTGGGGACACCCGTGCCGTCGACGCTGCCCAGCAGGCCATCTCCAGCCCGCTGCTCGAGAGCTCCATCGATGGTGCCACGCGCGTGCTGCTCTCCATCGCCGGTTCCAAGGACCTGGGCATCCAGGAGATCAGCGACGCCGCCGACGTTGTCGCCAACGCCGTCGACCCCGAGGCCAACATCATCTTCGGTACCGTTGTCGACGAGTCCCTGGGCGATCAGGTGCGTATCACCGTCATCGCTACGGGCTTCTCCGACTCCAACGTCAACCGTCAGGACGAGCTCTTTGCTGCTCAGCAGTCTCAGAGCAAGGCCGCTGCCTCCGCTGAGCCGCAGCGCACCGCTCCTGCCACGAGCCCGGCTCAGGCCGCTCCGACCCGCAACGTCGGTGGCACCGAGCTTCCTAACTTCGGCAACGATCAGTTCGAGCTTCCCGACTTCCTGAAGCGCGGCAGCTTCTAAGTCGTTCTTTGCATTGTTGTGCACAGGGGCGTGTCCGTATGGACGCGCCCTTTTTATTTCGACTTTGTAAACTAGAACCTCCAATCTCTTTACGTTCCCTTTACGATTGCCTCCAGCGCAGCAGGTATCCTTTTAGAGAAGTATGACAGCCGTATAAACGCGGGCTGTAGCGGCGATGCCGCGGTACTTGTGTTATTAGGAGGCTTTAGTATGGCAGCACGTGCGGACAAAGTTTCGCGTGTCGACCATGATGGAGTTACGTTGGTGGAGGGCGCGACATCCGATGTTCGCTTTGCCTTCACCGAGCGCGCCGGTGGCGTTTCCGAAGATGCGTACTCCTCACTCAACTTGGGCTCGCATGTTGGCGATGACCCCTTTGCTGTTCAAGAAAATCGTTGTCGTGCGCTCGAGGCTATGGGTGCCGCCGAGTGCGAGCACAACCTGCTCGTTCCCAATCAGGTCCATGGTGATCATATCGTTGCGGTGACCTCGAACGGCGCCGATGACCTTGAGGACGTTCGCGAGCAGATTGCCGAGGGCTGTGATGCCATCGTCTGCACGGCGCATAACGTGCCCGTGCTGCTCTGCTTTGCCGACTGCGTTCCCGTGGTGCTGGTGGCCCCCGGCGGATTTGCCGTGGTGCACTCCGGTTGGAAGGGCACGATTGCACGTATTTCCGCCAAGGCGTGCCAGGCGCTTTGCGATGCTGCCGGTTGCGATGCGAGCGACGTTTCCGCCTATATCGGCCCCCATATCTTGGGTGACGAATATGAGGTATCCCAGGAACTCATGGATCGCTTTGCCGCCGAGTTCTCTTGCATCGATGCGAATACCTCTCGCATGCTTGATCTTTCCGCTGCCATTCGCGAGGCGCTGGTAGATGTCGGTGTCGACGCGGATGATATCGTGGATACCCAGCTTTCGACCGTGCGTCAGAACGACCGCTTTTATTCCTACCGTAACGAGGACGGCACCTGTGGGCGCCATGCTGCGATCGGCGTGATGCTATGAGAAAGATCGTATCGGTCCTGAGCGCCGCTGTGCTTACGCTTACGCTGTGCGCCTGTTCTTCGGGATCTTCTACCTCTTCCATTACCGTGGCCGGCTCCACGACCTGCCTTCCTATCGCCGAGATTGCGGCCGAGGGCTTTAAGGAGGAGACCGGCATCGACGTGCTCGTTTCCGGTTTGGGTTCTTCCGCTGGGATCGAGGCCGTCAGCGCCGGCACGGCCGATATCGCCAGCTCCTCCCGTGGACTCAATGCCGACGAACAGGATCTGGGCCTGACTCCCATCGTCATTGCCCACGACGGTATTGCGGTCATCGTGAACGACGACAACCCCGTCGATAACCTCTCGACCGAGCAGCTCCGCGATATCTACGCCGGCAAGATTACCAATTGGAAAGAGGTCGGTGGCGAGGACCTGAGGATTCAGGTCATCAACCGAGACGAGGCGTCCGGTACGCGCGAGGCCTTCCGTACCATCGTGATGGATGGCACGCCGTTCGATCGCCGCTCGGCTGTTCTTTCGGGTACGGGCCAGGTGCGCGACGTGGTATCTCGTTCGCGTGGGGCCATCGGCTACATTTCGCTGGGCTTCGTCGATAGCCTCAACGCCAAGACCTCGGTCAAGGCTGTCTCGGTCAATCATGTTGAGGCGTCCGAGAAGACGGTCGCGAGTGGCGGCTATCCCATCTCGCGCGACCTTTACTTCTTTGTGAAGGGTGCGCCTTCGCAGCAGGCGCAGGATTACATCGACTACGTGACGTCCGAAAAGATGGACAAGCAGATTCGCGAGGCGGGCTTTATTCCCGTCACCAACGACGAGAAGGGGAGTGAGTAGCATGGAAGCACAGGAAAACTCCCAGACTGAGCAGAATGCTCAGGCACCCAAGAAGCGCGAGCTGGCGCTCGTATCGCGCAGTACCTATATCAAGGAGAAGGCGCTGCAGTGGATCTTCTTTGCCTGCGCGTTTTTGGCGGTCGTTACCGTCATCCTGATTTTTGTCTTTACCACGTACTCGGCGCTGCCCGTCTTTACCGACATCGGTCTGGCGGACTTCTTTAGCTTTACGTGGGCGCCCTCTGAGGGCCACTACGGCATCATGTCGCTGCTTGCCGGCTCAGGTCTGGTGACCGTCGGTGCGCTCGCCATGGGCGTGCCGCTGGGCGTGGGTACGGCCGTTTACCTGGTCGAGATTGCCAGCAAGCGCGTGCGCAAGCTCATCAGCCCCGCCGTTGACCTGCTGGCGGGCATACCCTCCATCATCTACGGCTTCTTTGGCATGATCATCATCCGCCCGTTTATCGCACAACTGACCGGCGGCCTTGGTTTTGGTGCGCTGACGGCGTGGTTTGTGCTCGCCATCATGATCGTCCCTACCATCACCACGCTCACCATCGATGCCCTCAATTCCATTCCCATGGGCATTCGCGAGGCATCGTATGCCATGGGTGCTACTAAGTGGCAGACCATCTATAAGGTCGTGCTACCTGCCGCTAAGCTGGGTATCGTGGATGCCATCGTGCTGGGTATGGGCCGTGCCATCGGAGAGACCATGGCCGTGCTCATGGTCGTGGGTAACGCCCCGGTTATTCCCGACAGCGTTGCGAGCCCTATCTCGACGCTCACGAGCCAGATCGCGCTCGACATGAGCTATTCCTCGGGTCTGCATCGCTCGGCGCTGTTCGGCATGGGCGTGGTCCTGTTTATCATCTCCGCCACGCTGGTGGGCATCGTCCGTCTGATTTCCAAGAAGAAGAGGGGGTAGGCTATGTCCGATTCCGTTGACACGACGGTCGATACGACCTCGTCGCGCGAGCGCATCAAGCGTGCCCTTTCCCACGGCAAGAAGGGCCGCATCAACAAGGACCTGTCCAACAAGATCATGCTTGGCGTGTTTCGTGCCGCTGCCTACATCACCACGCTGGTGCTGGTCGCTATCATCGCCTACGTGGTCATCAACGGCCTGCCACACATCTCGCTCGACTTTATCTTCGGTTGGCCCCAGGGCGTCAACGCCGAGGGCGGAATTTGGCCCACGATCGTCTCGACCGTCTACGTGACGGCGCTCGCCATGCTTATCTGCACGCCGATCGCTGTGCTGGCAGCCGTCTATCTGGCCGAGTACGCCAAGCAGGGCAAGGTCGTCGAGCTCATTCGCTACGCTGCTGACGCTTTGGCCTCGGTGCCCTCCATCGTTATGGGCCTGTTTGGCTACGCCTTGTTTGTCGAGGCCATGGGCCTGGGCCTTTCGATGGTCTCGGCCGCCCTGGCACTCGCGCTCTTGATGCTTCCCATCGTCATGCGTACCACCGAAGAGGCCATTCGCGCCGTTCCGCGCTATATCCGCTGGGGCGCATATGGCCTGGGCGCCACCAAGTGGCAGGTTGTCTCCAAGATCGTGCTTCCCTCTGCCTTTGGCCGTATTGCCACGGGCATCGTTCTCGCCATCGGCCGTGCCATTGGCGAGACCGCGGTGGTGCTCTATACCATGGGGCAGGCCATCAATCTACCTATTTCGCCGCTCGATTCCGGCCGCCCCATGACGGTTCACCTGTATCTGCTTGCCAACGACGGCATCAACATGAACGCAGCCTACGGCACCGCGCTCTTGCTGATGGTGATCATTCTGGCCTTCAACCTGTTTGCGCGCTTCCTGTCGCGCAAGCGTCGCTAGTTAAGGAGTCCCATGTCCGTTTATCAGTCCGCTCCCACGTTGGAGCAAGCGGCCATTACGGCCAAGGATTTCAACTTTTGGTACGGTGACTTTCATGCGCTGACGGGGCTTGACCTCAACATCGCCAAAAACGCCATCACCTCCTTCATTGGCCCTTCGGGCTGCGGCAAGTCGACGTTTTTGCGCTGCATCAACCGCATGAATGACCTGATCGAGGGCACGCGCGTCGAGGGCACCATGACGCTCGACGGCAACGATATCTATGTCGAGGGTGTCGACCCGGTCGATCTCCGTCGTCGCGTGGGCATGATCTTTCAGCAGCCCAACCCGTTTCCTAAATCCATCTACGAGAATGTCGCCTTTGGCCCTCGTCTGCAGGGCGTGACTAGCAAAAGTGACCTCGATGACATCGTGGAAGAATCGCTCAAGCGCGCCAACCTCTGGAAAGAGGTATCCAATCAGCTCAACAAGGATGGTTTGGCGCTCTCGGGCGGTCAGCAGCAGCGTCTGTGCATCGCGCGCGTGCTTGCGGTGCAACCCGATGTTCTTCTGATGGACGAGCCCTGCTCCGCCATCGACCCCACGTCCGTCTCTAAGGTCGAGGATCTGATGGCCGAGCTGGCGCCCGAGATGACGATCATCATCGTCACGCATTCAATGCAGCAGGCAGCTCGCATTAGCGACTACACCGCATTCTTCTTGCAGGAAGTTGCCGGCGAGCCCGCTACGCTCATCGAGTATGGTCAAACCGACGCGATCTTCACCAGCCCGGTGGACTCGCGGACGGAAGACTATATCACCGGCCGCTTTGGCTGATCGGTGCGACTAGTCCCAAGCCGATCGGATCTGGTCCGGTGCGTATTCACTGTGCGGGCGGCATGACCGCACCCAACTGATTGGAGTGAACCATGCGCAAACTGTTTTCCCGTCAGCTCATCGAGGCCCGTCACGAGATGCTGAGCATCTACGAGGCCGTCGATCTGGCCCTCCACGATGCCGTGAAGGCCTATGTGACCGACGACCGCAAGCTCGCCACCAAGACCAAGAAGCGCACGCTTTCGATTGACGCACGCTGCGCCAACCTGGAGGCCGTCTGCTACAACCTGATTGCCACGCAGTCACCGGTCGCCTCCGACTTTCGCTTGCTGCAGACGATCATCTACGTCGACTTTAACCTGCAGCGCATGACCGATAAGGTTCGCCAGATTTGCCGCGCCACGCGTCATATGATCAAGGCCGACATCTCGCTGCCCAAGGAGCTTGTCGGCACGGTCGAGGCCGAGGCTGAGGCCGTCTACCAGGTACTGGGCTCTTCGCTTTCTGCGCTCGTCACCAACGACATGTCCATCATCTGCAACTTGGCCGTCGAGGACGAGCCAGTGCACGCCGCCTACGAGAAGTTCTTCCGCACCTTTAACCGCATGGACACGGGCGATTTTATGGACGACGACAGCAACTATGACGACCTGCGCCGCGCCATCATGGTATCGCGCTATCTCGATCGCATCGCCTCGATTTCCATCGATGCCGCCTGCCGTCTGACCTTCCTGTTGACCGGACAGCGTATGACTGCCGGTGATATCGCCTGCACTGATGAGGATGAGCTCGAGAGCATGCGCGTGCCTTCGGGCGAGGGTGTTATCATGAGGCCCGCCGTCGATGCACGCTACGTTGCCAAGGTGCCCGTTAACGAGGTCAGCGAGGGTCTTCGCTACCTGCTCGATCATCTTGAGGACGAGGACGATGGCGAGGACGACGAGGAGTAAGTAACCCCGTTCATCGAAAGATTGTAAATACCTAAGTGAGCGCGGCCTTGCACATGCGGGGCCGCGCTCTTGCGTTAGCATGGGACTACTTGTTTGGCTGTCAGCGGAGGCGATTAGCAATGGATAACTATTTGGACTTGATGCGCGCTCGCCGCGAGCGGATTCTGGAACGTTTTTATGCGGCGCTCGATCGCGCGGGCCGCCCCCACGACGCCGCGCGCCTCATTGCCGTGTCCAAGACCGTTGGTGTCGATGAGACCGTTGCCGCCATCCAGGCGGGGTATCGCCATTTTGCCGAGAACCGCCCGCAGGAGCTGGTTCGCAAGCTCGCGGGTCTGGCGGAGCATCCGGAGCTGCCCGAGGTGCGCTTCGATATGATCGGCAACCTGCAGACCAATAAGATAAATGCGGTGCTGGGCTCAGCCGAGCTGATTCACTCGGTGGGTTCGCTGCATCTGGCGCAGGCGATCTCGAGCCGTGCTGTCCGCAAGATTGGGGCAGGCGAGCTTGCCGGCCCTCAGCGTGTGCTCATTGAGGTCAATGTGAGTGGTGAAGAGTCGAAGGGAGGCTTTTCGCCCGATGAGATTCGCGCCGCCGCGGGTGAGCTTGCGGAGCTTGAGGGAATTTGCGTGCAGGGGCTTATGACTATGGCGCCCCGGGGGAATAAGGATGTGGCACGCCGCACCTTTGCGGGGCTTCGTGAGCTGAGGGATGAGCTGGAGGCGGCGCATCCCGATTTGAACCTACCTGAGCTTTCCTGCGGCATGAGCGAGGACTTTGAGCCTGCCCTTGAGGAGGGCTCTACACTCGTTCGCCTGGGCAGGGTAGTATTTAGCCCGGAGTTTGCAGTAAAATAAGGCTCTGAAGTGCGCACTGATTATCGGGGCGCCTGCACTAAACCGCGAGAGGACACAACCATGGGCTTCCTTGACGAGATTAAAAATAAGATGCACCTGGGCGGCCAGCAGGGTTACGACCAGGGTTATGGCCAGGACGACGACTACGGCTACGATGACGGCTACGACGATGGCTATCAGAACAACGGCTACAGTGGTGCTTCGGGCGAGGGCTTCTACACCCAAGACGAGCCGAGCAACGGCCTGCTTGGCCAGACGCGCCGCGGTGAAGCTGAGTCGGTTGCCGTGTATACGCGCTCCGGTCAGCTGGTCGGCGATGACTCCCGCCATGCCACGACGTATAACCCGCCTTCGCGCTCGCAGGACAGTGTTGCGAGCGGTTATCGTCCTGGTGCCTATGACACGCCGTCGAGCTACGCCGAGAATACCCGCGCCCGTGCCGCCGCTGCACCCGCGCCTGCACCGAGCGATGCCTCGGCCTATGCGAGCAATATCATCAACGCCACGCCGCAGCTGCCGGCCTATGTCCTGCGCCCCGAGAGCTATGACGACGTGGAGACCGTGGTGCGCCGCGTTCGCACCAAGCAGCCTGTCGCACTGATTTTTGTGGGCGTACGCACCGAAGTTGCCAAGCGCGTCTTGGACTTCTCTTACGGCTTTGCCTGCGGTCTGGGTGCCACGGTCAAGGAGGTGGGCGACCGCGTGTTCATGGTGCTGCCCGCCGGTTGCGAGGTCAAAGATTCCGATCTCAAGAAGCTTCGTGCCGACGGCTACCTTAAGTAAAGACAAGACGAGGAGATTCCCATCAACATCTACACTATCGTCCAGCTGGTCAACACGCTGTTCAACTTCTATTCCACGCTCATTGTCGTCTACTGCTTTATGACGTGGATTCCCATGAAGCAGGGTGGTTTGCTTCAGGATATTGCCGCGGTGCTTGATAGCGTGTGCGGTCCGTGGCTCAACCTGTTCCGTCGTTTCATCCCGCCGATGGGCGGTATCGATTTTTCGCCGGTCGTTGCGATTATTGCGTTGCAGTTGGTGCAGAGGCTGGTTCTGCAGCTTCTTATAGGTATACTCGTGTAGAACTGACTTAGTAACTTACGTCGGGCGTGTAGCGCCGAGGCGATGAAAAAGGAGACTTGTTATGGCTATTACCCCTGCAGACATCCAGGCTCAGACTTTCTCTGAGGCCAAGCGTGGCTACGATCCTGCTGAGGTCGACGTCTTCTTGGAGACGCTGTCTTCCGAGGTTGACGCTATGCTCGCTAAGATCGTCGACCTTAAGGGTCGTCTGACTGCTACCGAGCAGCAGCTTGCCGATGCGCAGGCTCAGCTTGCCCAAGCTCAGGATGCCACCGCCCAGGCCGTTCCTGCCGCCCCCGTGGCTGCTCCCGCCCCTGACTTCTCCGCTCAGGAGCGCCAGATTTCCGCTGCCCTGATCGCTGCCCAGCAGACCGCTGAGACCATCGTCAACGATGCCAACGAGAACGCTGAGCGTATCCGCAACGAGGCTGACGCCAAGGCCCGCGAGGTTATCCGCCAGGCTCTGACCGAGAAGCAGGCCGAGCTCGAGGAGATCGATCGTCTCAAGGCTTCCCGTGAGGAGTTCAAGGCAGAGTATCTCAAGCTCATCCAGCACTTCATGGACGATGCCCAGAATTCCTTCCCGGCCGATCTGATGGCCTCCACGCCGGTCGGTTCTGCCGCTTCTCCTGCAGTGACTGTTCCCGCCGAGCCGCTGCCCGTCGCTGACCCGGTTGTCCCCGTGGCCGATCCCTTCGCCCCGATCGACAACTTTGCTGCCGACGACCTGGACTAACATTCGGCCTACAATTTAGTGCCTAGAAAGGACCCGCAGCTTGCGGGTCCTTTTTTATGACTGTGCAGGGGCGCGCAACATAAAAAACCGAGCCCTGCACATTGTGGCGCAGAACTCGGCGAATGGGTGAGCGGTAAAAGGTAGGTTTTAGGGCATGTGCCAAAAAACTACTTGAGGAGGAAGTTGGGGAGGGGAATGGTACGGGCCTCGCGATGCTCGGGGTCGGCGATGTGGTCGGCAGGATAGCCACAGACAAGCATGTGATAGGGATAAACGCCCTTGGGCAGATTGAACTGCTCCTGTGCCACCTCTGGCTTAAAATGGCATACCCAGCACGTTCCCAGGCCCTGCTCGGTGGCCTCCATCATCATCTGATCGCAAACGATGGATGTATCGATTTCGCTGGAATTCATCTGATCATACGGGCGCACCCAAGCATCATCGGTAACGCTGCAAATAAGGAAGATAAGCGGAGCGCCAAAGATAGACCCATCACGAGCAAACCGAGGCTGACAAGCAGCAGCCTTCTCCAGAAGCTCAGGCGTATCCAACACCATCACACGGGTTGGATGATTATTACAAGCAGAAGGAGCAATCCGCCCAGCCTCAACAATGGCATCCACCACAGCCTGCTCAACAGAACGATTCTCAAACTCGCGACAAGAATACCGAGACCGAGCCAGATCCAAATAACTCACAACCAAGCCCTCCAAATTCAACGAATCAATCCAAAGTAAAACAAAGGGTACCCAAAGCCCCATCCACCCAAACGTTTAAGGCGGTCCCAAAGTTCCCAATCGGGTCCAAAGGCCCCGCCAACAAAAGCCCCATCGCTTTCAAAGTATCAGCCAAAGTTCCCAATGGTGGTACGTAAGGCGAAGGGCCGGCACCTGTTTACTTTCGAACGACTCTGCCATGCAGCCGGAGTGAGAAAGCAAACAGGTGCCGGCCCTTCGCCGCCGGGACACGTACCCCCAATTAACTGTTCTTCATGACAATCGAATCCACAACATCGGCCACATTCTCACAGCAGTCAGCGCAGTACTCCAGGAAGGCGTACACGTCACGCCAGGCGATGACCTCGAGCGGGTCCTTGCCGTTAACGTGCAGGTTGCGCATGGCGTTGATATAGAGCTCGTCGGCTTCGGACTCGATGGTGTTGATCTGGATGACGAGTTCGCGCAGGGTCTTGGACTTGCGGTAGTTGGGCAGCTCGACCATCAGGTCTTTCATGGCGCGGCAGGCGTCAGTCACCTTGTGGGCGATGACGATGGCGTCGGGATGGATGCTCTGGATGTTGGTGAAGTAGACGCGCTGCACGACGCCCTCGATGCGGTCGAGCACGGTGTCGAGTGAGCAGCTCATCAGATCCAGATCCTCGCGCTCGAGCGGGGTGATAAAGGCGGTGAGCAAGGCGTCCTCAAGCTCATGGTGCTTCTTGTCGGCCGCATGCTCGATCGCGTGCATCTTGTTGAGCATATCGTGAATCTTTGCGGGATCGAAGTTCTCGAAAATCTTGGTGAGCAGCTCGGCGGCCTGGACGGCAAGGTCGGCGCAGGCGACGTAGTTGTCGAAGTAGAACGAATCGGGTTTCTTTGCCATGGGTGGGTCCTTTCGAGGCGAAGACGGGTGGGCGAGGTAATGCAGTCCGGATGGACGTTCGGTTTGACTAGAGGAACATCATGAACAGCTTGGCCATGACAAAGCTGATGAGTCCGCAGGCGGGGAAGGTGAAGAACCAGGTGAACATCATGTCTTTGACGACGCCGAAGTTGATGGCTGAGAGGCGCTTGACGGCACCGACGCCCATGATGGCGCAGGTCTTGATGTGTGTGGAGGACACGGGGATGCCGGTAAGGGTGGCAAGCAGCAGGTTTGCGGCGCCCGCCAGGTCGGCGGAGAAGCCCTGATACTTTTCGAGCTTGACCATGCTCTGGCCGACGGACTTGATGATGCGCTCGCCGCCCACGCTGGTGCCGATACCCATAGTGGCCGAGCACAGCAGCATAATCCAGATGGGGATGCCTGCATCGCCGACGCTCGTCTGGCCGCTGGCAAAGGCCACGCCTAAAAAGAGCACGCCGATGAACTTCTGTCCATCCTGCGCGCCGTGCATAAAGCTCATGGCCGCAGCGCTCGCGATCTGAGCGTATTTAAAGAAGACATTGGCACGTCGCCTGTTGGCGGCGGCGAAAAGAATCGAGACGAGCTTGCACAGGACCCAGCCCATGACAAAGCCCAGGCCGATGGAGAGCGCCAGACCGTAGATGACCTTCATCCACTCGTGGACGTTGACGCTGCTCGCACCGCCGAGGGCGATGGCGGCACCGGTCAGGCCGGCGATAAGGCTGTGGCTTTGCGAGGTGGGGATGCCAAAACGCGACGCTGTGGCGCCGTAGACGACGATGGAGAACAGCGCCGCGCATAGGCAGGCGAGCGCCATGGTGCTGTTTCCGCCAAAGTCGACGATATGTGAGATGGTGTTGGCGACGCTCGCGTTAAAGTGCGTCATGATGAGCACGCCGAGGAAGTTGAATGCGGCGCTCATGAGAATGGCGGCGCGGGCGGGCATGCAACGCGTAGTGACGCAGGTCGCGATGGCGTTGGGCGCGTCGGTCCATCCATTGACGAAGATGGCGCCCAACGCGAGGATCACGGTGACGGCAAGGACTGGGTTCGACACAATTTGGCCGAGGAAGGTTGAGAACGTTACGTCCATATATGGGCTTTCTCGAAGTTTGCAGACACGTTACAAAAACATGATAAATCGTATCACCTCCTGCGGGTCTCTTTACCGAGTTCTGATGGGAGAAGTGAACTTTTTGGCACTAAAATTGAATATTAGCCCTGTTGGCCGCGGGTGTTCTTTTTGCTAACACGCCATACGGACACGTGCGATTACTACGACACTCCAAAACCACAGTCTGTTCGCTTTACAACATGCAAACATGCGTTCGATAATAGGAGGCATGGAATATCGACAGACAGACGGCAAAACTCGGCGCGTGCACAAGCAGTATGTGGACGTCGTGGCCCGCATCCTCGCGGGCGGACAAGTCGTGCCGGTTACCGTCTGCTGGGTCGACGGTCGCTGCTTTACGATTGACGAGATCGTCTCGTCCACTGGTTTTGGCCTGACGGTCCACGGCGTTCGTACGGCAACCTATAAGGTGCGTTTTGGCGGGCACGCGACCGAGTTGTATCTGGAGGACCAGGCGTGCGGACGGCCGGACGGCTCGCAGGCCCACGTGATGCGTTGGTGGGTCTGGGCGTTTGATCGTACGCTTGAGGGCGAGCGCCGTAGGTAAGGACGCACGGCGTTCGGGTACAATGGCAGGAATCTTGTCATCTGCTGCGCCGTCTTTCACGGCGCTTTGTGAAAGGACGAAGTATGAACGATATCCAGGGCTATCAGAACGGCCCCATCGAGACCGGTGCAAGCCGTGCCAAGGAGATGTCGCCGCGCGCGTACAACCTTGTCATGTCTGCCCTGATTTTCTTGGGCTTTTGCGCCATGGGCGCCGGCGCCTACTTTACGAGCACCATGTCGTTTGCGCGCATGATGATGAGCGGCGCAGCCTTGCCGCTGGTCTTTGGCTCGTTTATTTTGACCATCGTCGGCATGGTCATGATGTCGGCCGCCGCCAGCAAGCAGTCCGTGGGCCTGTCCCTTGTGGGCTACGTAATCTTTGCGAGTACCTTTGGCCTGACCGCGTCGTTTGGCCTTGCCAACTACGACCTGCCCACCATCAACACCGCTTTTATCGCCACGGCCGCCATCACCTTTGTCTTTGGCGCGCTGGGCGTGACCTTCCCCAAGTTTTTCCAGCGCGTATATGGCATCGGTTTTGGCATTCTGCTCGCCACTGTTCTGGTTGAGATCGTGCTGATGTTCATGGGCGTCTCGCAGTCCATCACCGACCTGATCGTGATCGTGGTGTTCGCCGGCTTTATTGGCTACGACACCTATGTTGCCACGACGGTGCCGCCTACGCTGCCCAACGCCGTGCTCATGGCGTCCAATCTGTTCGTTGACATTATCAACGTGTTCCTGCGCATCCTGAACATCCTTGGCCGTCGCGACTAGTGGCGAATTGCGGCGGTGCTTGCCGTGCGGGCAAATCGATGCGAAAGGCGGTCCTTCGGGGCCGTCTTTTTTGTACGCGGCGGGGTATCATGGATGGGAAAAGCCGATAGCGGCAGCGACAGGAAAGGTGGCCACGTATGGCAGACGTCGACAACAGGAACCGTAACCGCAGGTCCAACCGAGCGGGTCAGCCCAATCCCAAGCGCGAGGCCCGTGCCAAGGCCGCCGAGCGTCACGTGTCAACTGTGTCCGAAGCGTGCGCCAAGGATATCGAGCGTTCGCTTGCCGGTGTTCGCGAGTTTGACGGTATGCCTGCCGGCTTTGTCGCGGCGATGAAGGCCAAGGTTCAGACTGCTGTGGCCGCTGAAGAACAGGTTGCCGAGGACGTCGAGGGCGCGGAGGCTGCCGAGACCGAGGCGGCACCCGAGAGCGAGGCAGCGCCCGAGACCGAGGCAGCTCCTGAGCCCGTCGAGGAGCCTGCCGAGGAAATCGCCGAAGCTGAGTCCGCGCCTGCTGAGGAGCCTGCTGCGTCCCTGCCTGAGGTCACCGTGCTCGATGCCTCCGCCACGCAGGCCATCTTGGACAACGGTCGTGGCTATGCGCAGTTCTGCGACATGGCCGTGCTCGCCTTTGCCTCGTTCACCAATCCGGGCGGTGGCTATATTCAGGGTTATCTGGGCCAGGAGGCCACGCTGTGCGCCGATTCGTATCTGTACAACGTTCTCGATAAGCAGCGCAAATGGTACGGCGAGAACCGTCGCCGCAACATCAACTGCGAGCTTTACCGAAACCGTGCGCTGGTGGTGCCTGCGGTGCGCTTCGATCGCAACCACGTGCATGCATACGCCGACGTGATCGTGGCCGCCGCGCCCAACGTTAAGCGCGCCCGCCAGGAGTATCGCGTGAGCGACGATGCTCTGCTGGATGCCCTGCGCGACCGCATTCGCTTTGTGCTTGCCATCTGCGACGAGCTGGGTCGCGAGAAGCTCGTACTGGGCGCTTGGGGCTGCGACAACAACGGCTTTGACGCCGAGGCCGTGGCCGAGCTCTTCCGCAAGGAGCTCGCGTCGGGCGACTTTAAGGTCAAGCAAGTCTTCTTTGCCGTGCCTTCTACGCGCTGGGATGAGGATTTTGCCAAGTTCGAGCACGTGCTGGCAAACTTCCCCGAGCGCAACGAGGAGTCCTATGCCCAGGTTGCCGCTCGCGCTGCGGCAGCTCGCGCCGCCGAGCAGGCCCAGGCTGCTACCGAGGATGATGAGAACGAGGACGATTGGCGCAAGTACCTGTAATCGGTACGTGCTGACAGATGGGTCGAGCCGGCGGGAGGGCTGCTCCCGTCGGCTTTTTACTGAGCGAGGGGCTTACGATGAAAAACGTTCTATGCTTTGGCGACAGCAACACCTATGGTTACGATCCGGCGGGCATGCGCGACGGCACCGCGGTGCGCTATGCGCGGGATGTGCGCTGGTGCGGCGTGGCCCAACGTGACTTAGGCGAGGGCTGGCATGTAATTGAAGAAGGCCTCAACGGCCGCACGACGGTACGCGACGACATGTGCCATCTGGACACCAATCTTAACGGCATCCGCGCGCTGCCGATGCTGCTCGAGGCCCATAAGCCACTGGACGCCATTGTGATCATGCTGGGCACCAACGACTGCAAGACGGTCTTTAACGTGACGGCTGCCGATATCGCCCGTGGCGCCATGGCGCTGATTCGCGCCGTCCGCGCGTTTCCGTGGACCGACGCTGCGCCTTGTCCGCGCATTCTGCTGATGGCTCCTATCAAGATCAAGCCGCAGATCGCCGATGTATATATGACCGATTTTGACGAGCGTTCCGTCGAGGCCTCGGAGCATTTTGCTGAATACTACGCGCACGTAGCCGAGCAGTTTGGCTGCGACTTTTTGAATGCAGCGGAGTTTGCCGAGCCGGGCGATATCGACTATCTGCATATGATGCCCGAAAGCCATGAGAGCCTGGGTCACGCCGTGGCGGCCAAGCTCCAAGAGATGCTCGGTGAGTAGCACGGCCCCAAACCACCACAATAGTTCTCCTTGCGACGGCTTGTTTCGTTGGTTTGCTTTGATCTGTAACAGTTGTAAGGCCAAAAACGGGCTAGATGTTACAGATTAAGATTATTTAGGTCGATATCGGTCGTTTGTCTCGATCTGTAACATCTAGGGTCGATTTTGCCGAGTTACTGTTACACATCGAGATTATCTTCTCAGTGGAATTTGGATGTCTCGATTTGTAACGGGTGGGCCGAAAAATGGACTTTAACTGTTACAGATCGAGATGTTTGTGGGAACCACCGCAAGGGTGCCTGTCCCCTTTGCGGTGGTTTTGGACTGCGAATCTTAATACTGCCACATGTGGTTGACGGGGCCGGAGCCTTTGCCCATGTTCAGGCCGGCGGCCAGAGCGCCTGTCAGGTAGGCCTTGCCAGCGTTGACGGCATCGGCAAGATCCATACCCTGGGCCAGCGCGCAGGCAATGGCGGACGAGAGCGTGCAGCCGGTGCCGTGTGTGTTATTGGTATCGATACGCTTGTGGCGGAACCACGTGGTGAGTGGATCTCCCAGATGGTTGCCCTCGTCATCGAGCGGCGCGGGTTCGGCCAGTACATCGTTGGCCTCGTTGACAAGATGCCCACCCTTAACGAGGGATGCGCAACCAAAGCGGCGGGTGAGGAGCATGGCAGCATTTTGCTGCGTGCGCTCGGAGTCGACCTCGTAGTCGAGCAGGGCCATGGCCTCGGGAATATTGGGCGTGATAACCGTCGCCAGCGGGAACAGGCGGCGGGTGAGCGCCTCGGCGGCATCTTCGGCAATCAGCCGCGCGCCCGAGGTGGCGACCATGACGGGGTCGACGACCACGTTCGTTGCGTTCCAGGCGCTCAAGCGGTCGGCGATGACTTCGATAATCTCGACAGAAGAAACCATGCCGATCTTGACGGCGCTCGGGCGGATATCGTCAAAAACGGCGTCAATTTGCGCGGCTACGATATCTGGCGAGATATCCTGTACGGCGGTGACGCCCAGCGTGTTTTGCGCTGTGATGGCGGTGATGGCCGTCTCGGCATACAGGCGGTGCGCCGTGATGGTCTTGATGTCGGCCTGAATGCCGGCGCCGCCGCTGGAATCGGATCCCGCGATGGACAGGACGGCAGGTACCTTACTACGATCCATGTTCGCTCCCTTGTTCGGTCGGAATCAAATGGGTCTTTAAGCCAGCATTATAAAGATGCCCGGGCCGACTCTATGTCGAACCCGGGCGGGCGATGCAATCTTTACGCAAATGCAAGCAAATGTTCACACGTCAACAATTGACAGGCACCAGCTCGCCGCCAGAGGCGGCCGCGGCGACAGGGTTAGTCCTCTATGCCGAGGTCGATCGTGGTGCCCTCGAAGATCTTGTTGACGGTGCGGACGGCGCACATCTTGCCACACATGGTGCAAGTGCCCTCGGTGGCGGCGGGGGACTCCTCGTAGCGCTTCTTGCCCGTAACCGGGTCGAGCGCGCACTCCCACATGGCGTCCCAGTCAAGCTTGCGGCGTGCCTGGCCCATCTTGTCGTCCATGTCGCGGGCGTGCGGCACCTTTTTGGCGATGTCGGCGGCGTGTGCGGCGATCTTGGTGGCCATGAGGCCGTCGAGCACATCCTGGGCGTTGGGCAGGCATAGGTGCTCTGCCGGTGTCACGTAGCACAGGAAGTCGGCACCGGAGCTGGCGGAGATGGCGCCGCCGATGGCAGCGGTGATGTGGTCGTAACCCACGCCGATATCGGTCACCAGCGGCCCGAGCACATAGAACGGAGCATTGTGGCACAGGCGTTTCTGCAGTTTCATGTTGGCGGCGATCTCGTCGAGCGCCATGTGACCCGGGCCCTCGACCATGACCTGGACGCCGGCGGCCCAAGCGCGCTTGCACAGCTTGCCCAGCTCGATCATCTCAGCGGTCTCGGTGGCGTCGTTGGAGTCGTAGAGGCAGCCCGGGCGGCAGGAGTCGCCGAGCGAAATCGTCACGTCGTACTCGTGGCAAATCTCGAGCAACTCGTCGTAGAACTCATAGAATGGGTTCTCGTTACCGGTGACCTCCATCCAGCCAAACAGCAGTGAGCCGCCACGGCTCACGATGTTCATCAGGCGGCCGGTCTCCTTAAAGGTCTTGGTGACCGACTTGTTTATGCCGCAGTGGATGGTCATAAAGTCCACGCCGTCCTCGGCATGCGCGCGCACGACTTCGAACAGGTCGTCCTTGGTGAGCTTGACCAGCGGCTTTTCCATGTAGCCGATGGCGTCGTACATGGGGACGGTGCCTACCATGAGCGGCGTCTCGTCGATGAGCTGCTGGCGGAACTGGCGCGTCTTGCCCGAGTTGGAGAGGTCCATGATGGCGTCGGCGCCAAAGTCCTCGGCGATCTTGACCTTCTTCCATTCCTCGGCGGCATCGGCCTTGTCGCCCGAGATGCCCAGGTTCACGTTGACCTTGGTGGACAGGCCCTCACCGACGCCAAAGGCGCGCATGCCCTTTTTGATGTGCACGATGTTGGCGGGAATGGAGATGCGGCCGTCGGCCACGCGCTCGCGGATGTACTCGGGGTCGCGATGCTCGCGCTCGGCGACCTCCTTCATCTGCGGTGTGATCCGCCCGGCGCGGGCGAAGTCGATTTGCGTGACGAGCTTGGGCTCGGTCTGTGCGCTCATTGGCACGGCTCCCTTCGTTGGCATTACCCATATCAGGTTTGCGGGTCAGGGCGGGCGCGCCCAGTCTCAGCCTGCCGTCTTGTCCTGCAAGCTCCCCGTTTATGTAATGGGCTCAAGTATAGCCTGAATGGGTACGATTGGGCCAACGAGCGTGCCTGTGGGGAGGCGTACATGGAAGACAAGCATCTATATCGAGAGACACAATGGGGTGTATCGGCCGAGGAAAGCCGTGCGCACCATGGGTTGGTCGCGATTGGTTTTGCGGTGCTTGCCGTGCTGGTGATTGCCTTTTGTATTTGGACGTTCGGCGGTCCTGGCGGCGCCACCTGGGGGTTTGAAGCCGACGAGGGCCTGCCGATTATGACCATGAAAGTTTCTGGTGGCAACACGGTTGCCGCACCGGGCGACTATTGGTATCCGCGCGACGAGTTTGTGCAGCTGCAGCTGAGCGGCGGGTCTATTCCGGGTGAAGAAATCGAACGCGTGACGTTTGATGCGACGCTCAAAACGCTGACGGTGAAGCTCAAAGATCAAGGGGACGTGCCCACGACCATGGACATTGCGCTGACGGAGTGGCGTCTGGAACCTCCGTCGGGCGTTACGGTATCCGACGTAGAGCACGTTAAGATTACCTACCAAGATGGCTCGACGAGCGAGATTGCAAAGGCCGATGGCTTGGCGGAGTAACGGGGTGTTTGGAAACGGCGGGCCTATAGTGCCTGCGCGTTCATGAAAACCAGGGTGTTTTTGTCTGAAAGCTCGGGGATGTGCCGATAGCCGATGTTGAATGCGGTAAGTTCGCTTGCATCCTCGAGCTTGTTTTCTGCCATCCACCGCACCATGGAGCCGCGCGCCTTTTTGCTGGCGGTCGACCGTTGGATGGGCTTCCCGTTGCGGATGCCCTCGCCAAAGAGGCATGTGACGGCCGTGGCGTCGCCCGCGAGGTGGGGCAGAACGGCTTTGGCATACTCTACGCTGGCGAGGTTGACGATCGTGGTGTTTGAGCCTGCCGGGGCGATAGCCCGCGCGAGCTTATCGCTCCAAAATGCGTAGAGGTCTCGGGCACCGTCGACGACAAGCTTCGCGCCCATCTCCAGCCGATACGGTTCGACGGCATGAAAGGGACGAACGCACCCGTAGAGGCCGGAGAGGATCCACAGATGGCTTTGCAGCCAGGCGAGCTGTTCGGCATCCATTACCTCGGGTGCCATGCTCTGGTACTGAATGCCGTGATAGGACATGATGGCAGGGGAGAAGTGACGGGCGAGTGCGGGATTGTCGAGATCGCCGTTTTTCAGGATGGGCCCGAACTCATGCAGGGTGTTGAGGCAAGGTCCCAGCAGTTTGTCACTCACGTTCCACAGCGCCTGCAGGCCGCCGCTGCCTTCATTCCGCTCGATATCTAGCAGTGCGCGGTGGAGGCGAGCTGTCTCGCGCACAAAGGGTGGAATGCCCAGGACTTCAAAAGCATTTTGGGCCGCGCGCATCTGCTTGGCGGGCGAAATGATGACCTGCAGCATGGACTCTCCTCTGCCAAAAAAGAAATTGCGGTGGAATACGGTCTGTTTGGGCTATTGAAAGACCAAATCAATCCGTATTCCACCGCAAGTTATGGGTGGGGTGGATTAGGCGCGCTCGAGGAAGGCCTTGTAGCCGCGATAGGCCTCGTAGATGTCGGCCTTGTTGGCGACCTCCCACAGGGCGTGCATGGACAGGACGGCAACGCCGGAATCGATGACGTTCATGCCGTACTTGGCCATGATGTAGGCGATGGTGCCGCCGCCGCCCGCGTTGACGCGGCCGAGCTCGCAGGTCTGGAAGTCCACTCCTGCCTTGTCCATGATGTCGCGAATGAGGGCCACATACTCGGCGTCGGCGTCGTTAGAGCCGCCCTTGCCGCGGCTGCCCGTGTACTTGTTAAAGCACAGGCCGCGACCCATAAAGGCGGCGTTCTTGGTCTCGAACTTGCCGGCATAGCCCGGGTCGAAGCCGGCGGACACGTCGGAGGAGAGCATACGGCTGTGGGCGAGCGCGCGGCGCAGAGCCAGCGGGCTGTCCTCGCCGGCGAGCGTCATGATCTCGGCGACGGTGTTCTCGAAGAAGCGGCTCGTCATGCCGGTGGCGCCCACGGAGCCGATCTCCTCTTTGTCGACGATGAGCGTGATGCTCGTGCGCTCGACATTGGCCACATTGATCTGGGCGAGCATGGAGGGGTAAGCGCAGACGCGGTCGTCGTGACCATAGCCCAGAATCATGGAGCGGTCGAGGCCCATGTCGCGGGCGGGGCCGGCGGGCACGACCTCGATCTCGGCGGAGAGGAAGTCCTCCTCCTCGACGCCGTACTGCTCTTTGAGGATGTCCAAGAACATCTGCTTGACGGGCTCCTTGGAAGCGTCCTTGTCGTCCTCATCGAACTTGACGGGACGGCCGCCCACGATCACGTCGAGAATCTCGGCGTCGACGGCGTCCTTGGCGGGCTTGGCCATCTGCTCGCTCGAGAGGTGGATCAGCAGATCGGAGATGGTAAAGACCGGATCGTCTGCCTTGTCGCCGATATTGATGTCGACGGTGGTACCGTCCTTTTTGCAGATGACGCCCACGAGTGCGAGCGGGGAGGCTACCCAGTGGTAGCTCTTGACGCCGCCGTAGTAGTGCGTGTCGAGGTAGGCCATGTCGCCGGCCTCGAAGGCGGGATTCTGCTTAAGGTCCAGGCGCGGCGAGTCCACGTGGGCGCCCAGGATGTTAAAGCCCTGCTCGAGCGGGGCGGTGCCCAGGTTGACGAGCATAAGGTCCTTGCCGTGGTTGGCGGCGTACACCTTGTCGCCGGCCTTGAGCGTGCGGCCCTCGGCGATCACGGTCTCCAGGTCGACGTATCCCGCCTCCTCGGCCATCTTGATGCCGGTCTTGACGCACAGGCGCTCGGTCTTGTTCTCGCTCAAAAACTGCTTATAGCCGCGGCAAAGCCCCTCGAGCTCCTCGACTTGCTGTGGCGTGTACTTTTTCCATGCGCAGGGACGCTCCATGACGCAGGCTCCTTTCGGATCGATCGTGCTGGTTGATGTACCGTGAGCCATCGTATCACGCGCGGGCTCGCGGTGGCGGGGGAGCTTGATGTGCGGTGGCCGCGGGGCGGGGAGCGTGTAAACTGGAGTAAGCAAACCGTGCCCAGCCCAAAGCGAGGTATTCAATATGTCTGACAAGCGCCGCACCTTTGCCGTTATCGACGGCAACTCGCTCATGCACCGCGCCTTCCACGCCGTGCCGCCCACCATGAATGCGCCGGACGGCCGCCCCACCAACGCGATTTTCGGCTTTCTGAACATGTTTCTCAAGATGATCGATGCCTTTAACCCCGACGGTGTGGTCGTGGCGTTTGACAAGGGCAAACCGCGCGTGCGCATGGAGATGCTGCCGCAGTATAAGGCGCAACGCCCGCCCATGGACCCCGATCTGCATGCGCAGTTTCCGATGATCAAGGAGCTGCTCACCGCGCTCAACGTGCCGATTCTGCAGTCCGAGGGCTGGGAAGGCGACGATATCCTGGGAACCATGGCGCGCCTGGGTGAAGAGGCCGGCTGCGACATGCTGCTGGTGACCGGCGACCGCGACATGTATCAACTCGTGACCGAGCACGTCAACGTGGTCTCGACCCGCAAGGGCCTGTCCGACGTGGCGATCATGACGCCCGAGAGCGTGGACGACCTGTATCATGGCATTACGCCGGCGCTCGTGCCCGATTTTTACGGTCTAAAGGGCGATACGTCGGACAACATTCCCGGCGTACCGGGCATCGGCCCCAAAAAGGCGAGCGCGCTCATCGCACAGTACGGCAGCTTGGACGAGGTCATCGCGCATGCCGACGAGGTCAAGGGCAAGATGGGCGAGAACCTGCGTGCGCACATCGACGATGCGCTGCTGAGCCGCAAGGTCGCAACCATTCGCACCGATGCGCCCGTCGAGCTCGATTTTGAGGCGACGTCCTTCCCGGCGTTTTCTGCCGACGAGGTGTCTGCGGCACTGGGTACGCTTGGTATCACCGCCATGCAGAACCGTTTCTTGGCGTTGATCGGCGGCGAGGGCGGGGCTGCTGCTGCCTCCAGTGTGTTTGAGATACCTGCTATGGTTCGCGCAGCCGCCGGCGATGCCGACGCGCTTGGTGCCGTTGCGGCTGAGGTCTCCCGCGCGATTGATGCCGGCGAGTGGGTCGCCGCCGTGGTGGACGACGACAAGGAAGAGGGCGCGCTCTTTGGACTGACGCGCACGCTGTGGTTGGCGACGTCCAAGGGCCTGTTCGCGCTCGAGGAGGGCGACGGCGGTACCACTGCCGTAGTCGATGGCTTCAACTTCGCCCACGGCGTGATTGCCGGCGTGCTTGCGCGCCTGTTTATGGAGGGCCGCGTGGCGAGCCCGGATACGAAGGCGTTGTTGCACGAGCTTTCGCCCATCGATTCTTCTGAGCCCGAGCTCATGGATCCGCTGGCAGTCGATTCCACGCGTATCTTCGACACCGTGGTTGCCGCCTACCTGCTGGATTCTGACCGCTCTGAGTTTGACGAGGCGTATCTGGCCGATACCTATCTGCAGATGGCGCTGCCTGCGGCGCGCGGTGCAGAGGGTGCCGGTGAGGACGCTCCGGCGCCTGCCGCCCGTACTGCGGCCCTGACGCTGGCGCTCGTGGCGCCGTTGCGCGACCGCATGGCCCGCGAGAACGCCGCCAACGTGTTCGATGGTATCGAGATGCCGCTCGTTCCGGTACTTGCCAAGATGGAGCGCGCGGGCATGCTTGTGGACCCCGACCGCCTGCACAGTCTGTCCGAGGGTCTGGCGACCCAGATTGCCGAGGTTGAGCGCAGCATTCGCGACCTGGCGGGTGACGAGACCTTTAACATCGGCAGCCCCATGCAACTTTCGCACGTGCTCTTTGACGTGATGGGCCTTCCGACCAAGGGCCTCAAGAAGACTAAGCGCGGCTATTATTCAACCAACGCCAAGGTTCTGAGCGATCTTGCCCGTGACCACGAAATCGTGCGTCTGATCTTGGACTGGCGTGAGAAGTCTAAGATCAAGTCCACCTATCTGGACACGCTGGGCCCGCTACGCCGTGGTGACGGTCGCGTACACACTACGTACAACCAGACCATCACGGCAACGGGGCGTCTGTCCTCGAGCGACCCGAACCTGCAGAACATCCCGACGCGCTCGGAGCTGGGTCGTACCGTCAAGACGGCGTTTTCGGCAGGCGAGGGAAGCGTCTTTTTGGCGGTGGACTACTCGCAGATCGAGCTGCGTCTGCTGGCACATCTCTCGGGTGACGAGCACCTGGTGCGCGCCTTTAACGAGGGCGAGGACTTCCATGCCGAGACGGCGGCGCGCGTGTTTGGTGTGCCGGTGTCCGAGGTAACGCCCGACTTGCGCAGTCGCGCCAAGGCCGTGAACTTTGGCATCGTGTATGGCCAGCAGGCCTACGGCCTGTCGCAGTCGCTGCATATCTCGATGGCCGAGGCACGCGACATGATCGACCGCTACTACGAGGCCTACCCGGGTGTGCGCACGTTCCTCGACAACGTGGTGGCACGCGCCAAGCAGACGGGCTACGCCGAGACCATGTACGGCCGCCGTCGTCATATTCCGGAGCTCAAGGCCAAAAATCCGCAACTCCGCGGCTTCGGCGAGCGCACGGCCATGAACCACCCCATGCAGGGCACCGCGGCCGACATCATCAAGATCGCCATGGCCCGCGTAAGCCGCCGTCTGGAAGAAGAAGGCTTTGCCGCCCACATGATCTTACAGGTGCACGACGAACTGGACTTTGAGTGCCCCGTCGACGAAGTCGAGCGCCTAACCACCATGGTCCGCGACGTCATGGAGCACGTAGTAGACCTCCGCGTCCCCCTAATCGCCGAAGCTTCGACTGGAGTGACCTGGGCAGACGCCAAGTAAGGGCATGATCACAATTCCAAAGTAATACAAAACCAGGAGGACGCCCCTCATCAACAAGGAGCGTCCTTCGTTCAATAAAAATCAGCCAAAGTATCTAGGCGCCAAGACGCCATCCAGGCGGCAAGCAAGTCACCGCAGGACCTGGCCGGGCGAGGCGGGTAAGTTTTTCGTAGATTCCGCACGAGCCGGAAAGCACTTAATGTGCTTTCCGAGCGAGCCCAGGACCTGACCGAGCGAAAAACTTACCCGCCTCGCCCGGCCAGGTCCGATGAGCTACGTTACCGAGCCGCCAAGATGGCGTCGATGAGCGTCAGTACGCCCCCGTCGTTGTTGCTCGGAATGCGCCACTTGGCATGCGCGTTCATGTGCTCCTCGGCATTGTCCACGATAAAGCTATGCCCGACGCGCTCCAGCATGGGGATGTCGTTGTAGGTATCGCCCACGGCGGCAGCATCGGCAATATCGATGTCCAGGTGCTCGCACAGGTGCGCGACGCCGGCGCCCTTGTCGACGCCCAGGTTCATAAAGTCGATCCACTCGCGCCCGGCGTTGGTGACGTAGAGCTTGTCCGAGAACTCGGGGCTATAGGTCTCGCGGAAAGCGGGCTCGGCGTCGTAGCCGGGGAAGAAGACCGAAATCTTGTTGGACTCGAAATCAATGCCCTCAAAGCTGTCGACGTAGTTGATTGTGTTGTAGTAGACGCTGATCTCGTCGTGGTATTGATGGTCGCGGGCAAGCACGTAGAACTCGTCGAAGCAGCACAGGACGGGGACAGCGCGAGGATCCTCCGAGGCACGGCTCAAGACCTGCTGATACAGCTCCACGTCAATATTGCTCTTATAGATATAGCTGCCGCGATAGATCACGCACGCTCCGTTGTCGGGACAAAAGGCGAGGCGGTTCTTGATGCCCTCGAACATCTCCTCGAGCTTGGGGGCGGGACGTCCGCTGGCGGGGCAGAATACGATGCCGGCGTCGGCGAGCTTGTCCAGGCGCTCATCAAGACCCTGGGGCAGCACACGCTCGTCGGTCAGCAGCGTCTTGTCCATATCGACGGCGAGAATCTTAATGTTGCCGATGTTGGCGTCCGATTCGTAAGTTTGCATAAAAAAGCGCCTTTCGTTTCGAGATTGTTTCAGACGTTATAACCATCAACTAGTAGTCGAGCGTATTTTCGCAGGAATGGTGCGTATTTGCACTGCAATTCACAAACTAATGAAAAAACTTTTCAGAAATTTGAATTTGTCGCTTGCGCAGCGTGCACTTTATCGTAATATAGCGAACATCGAAAACGGAGACGGCAAAAGAGCCGTTTACCGAGGAAAAGGTACCGTTTGCGATATTTGAATTGCGCCCGGCGATACGTGAAAGGAGAGGCAGATGCAGTTCGTAAAGATCATCACCACTGCAGACAATGCCATCCGACGCCAGCGCGCAATTTCCCGACGACGATAACAATCGTCTCTGTCCCCATGGGGCGCAATGCCTCAACAGAGTCATTTTGAGGTCGTTGGGTTTAAGCACGACATAGCCGCATGTTTCTAGGGCATGCCTGTGATGCAATCTGCTGAATAACCTGATATTGCACGGTTTTTGACCTCAAGGTGACTTGCAACTGACCGATGTTCTAACTAGCTACCAAGGGCGAAAGGAAACAGCCATGAGCAAGGAAAAAGTCGTTCTCGCATATTCCGGTGGTCTTGATACATCCGTATGTGTCAAGTGGCTCCAGGACGAGAAGAATCTCGACGTCGTTTGCGTCTGCGGCAACGTGGGCCAGGAGGAGACCGGCCTGGATGCCAAAAAGCAGAAGGCGCTCGACTTGGGCGTTCTCGATTGCCAGGTGCTCGACCTGCGCGACGAGTTCTCCGATGAGTTCCTGACCAAAGCCATCGCAGCAAACTCCATGTATGAGAACAAGTATCCGCTGCTCTCCGCCCTGTCTCGCCCGCTGCTTGCCAAGAAGCTTGTTGAGGTCGCCCACGAGTTTGGCGCGACCTACGTCGCCCACGGCTGCACCGGCAAGGGTAACGACCAGGTCCGTTTTGAGGCCGCCGTCAAGGCCCTCGACCCCGAGCTTAAGGTTATCGCCCCGGTTCGCGAGTGGGACCTGAAGTGCCGTCCCGACGAGGTCGCCTATGCCCACGCCCACAACGTGCCGGTTCCCGAGGGCGCCAACGACAACCCCTACTCCATCGACGACAACCTGTGGGGTCGTGCCATTGAGTGCGGTCACCTGGAGGATCCCTGGAACGAGCCGCTCGACGACGCTTGGGTTATGACCAAGAATCCCGAGGACACGCCGGACACCCCGACCTACACCGAGATTGAGTTTGAGGCCGGCAAGCCCGTCGCCGTCGACGGCAAGAAGATGAAGCTCTCCGAGATCGTCATCGCTCTCAACAAGATCTCCGGCGACAATGGCTTTGGCCGCCTCGATCTGGTCGAGGATCGTCTGGTGGGCCTCAAGAGCCGTGAGTGCTATGAGGTTCCCGGAGCCCTGACGCTCATCACCGCCCACAAGGCGCTCGAGGACATCTGCGTCGAGGGCGACCTGCTCAAGACCAAGATCAAGCTCGAGCAGGATTGGGCCACCGCCGTGTACAACGGCCAGTGGTACAGCCCGCTCAAAAACGCGCTCGATGCCTTTATGGCCGATACCCAGAAGTTCGTGACCGGCACTGTCCGTCTGAAGTTCTTTAAGGGCAACTGCCATGTCGTCGGCCGCAAGAGCCCCTTCAGCCTCTACGACTACGGTCTGGCTACCTACGACCGCGACACCACGTTTGACGAGAAGGCCAGCGCCGGCTTTATCGAGATCGATACGCTGTCGCTCAAGACGTGGGCAAAGGTCCAGGGCCTCAGCTCTGCTGCCGCCCAGGCCTAGCGCCTCCTTCCCTTGGTATCCGCGCGGCCCATCCGCGTGATACATAACGGGCGCACGGGGTCCCTACCTTTCGTTATGCTTGCTGACACTTCTTAACATCGGTGGCCCCTACGTTCCGCCCGCATATATGATGCCGCGTCTGCGGCTGAGTCCGAGCCCCGCCGGGGTTGTCCGGCGGGGCTCCTTCTATCAATTTGGCGGCTCTGCGCCTATATATATGAGGAGTATCCATTATGTTCAATGCTATCGCGCATGCTTTACTTGCCCTCGCGCCCGAGTTCGATGCTGCAAGGGTCGAGGACGTCCCTATGAGCCTGAAGGCCTGGATCGATGGTTCGCAGGGCAACATCCGGAGGGAGACGTTGGGCGCCAAGTGCATGGCGCGTCACTTCTTTGCAAATTAGCTACATGGCTCCGCACACGGTGGGGAATGTGTAAAACTAGCGGTTGAAAAATCGCTTTAGCGATATGGCGCATTGCTTTGGGCGCTTGTTTTGGTATTTGGAGAAAGGGGACGGTTCCATGGTTCTTTGGGGCGGTCGTTTTGAGGCAGGCGTGGCCGAGGTCACGCAGGAGTTTGGCGCGTCGCTGCCGGTCGACAAACATCTCTATAAGCAGGATATCGCCGGCTCTAAGGCGCATGCCAAAATGCTGGCGGCCCAGGGCATCATCAGTGCCGAGGACGAGCAGGCGATTGCCAAGGGCCTGACCGGAATCGAACAGGATATCGATGCCGGCAACTTCACCTTCGACATCAACGACGAAGACATTCATATGTCCATCGAGAGCGAGCTGACGCGTCGCATCGGCGAGGCCGGTAAGCGCTTGCATACCGGACGTTCGCGCAACGACCAGGTGGCGACCGACACGCGCCTGGGCGTCAAGGCGCTGGCCAAGGAGCTCATGGAGGCCAATCTTGAGCTGCGCCATGTGCTGGTGGATGCGGCTAAGAAGTACGACAAGGTAATTCTGCCGGGCTACACGCACATGCAGCACGCTCAGCCCGTGCTGCTGTCGCATCATCTGCTGGCGTATTCCTGGATGTTCGCGCGCGACTTTACGCGCCTGAAGGCAGCCTTTGATGCCGCCGACAACTGCCCGCTGGGTGCTGCCGCACTTGCCGGCACGAGCTATCCGCTCGATCGTCAGATGACGGCTGCCGAACTTGGCTTTGCGGGTGTGATTCCCAACTCGCTCGATGCGGTTTCCGACCGCGATTTCCTGCTCGATCTGCATTACGCCGGCTCAGTCATGGCCATGCATCTGTCGCGCCTTTCCGAGGAGATCGTGCTGTGGTCGAGCTCCGAATTTGGCTTTATTACGCTTTCCGACTCGTACTCCACCGGCTCGTCCATCATGCCGCAGAAGAAGAATCCCGACTTTGCCGAGCTTATCCGCGGCAAGAGCGGCCGTGTGTATGGCAACCTGGTGCAGCTGCTCGTGACCATGAAGGGCTTGCCGCTCGCTTATAACAAGGACTTGCAGGAGGACAAGGAGGGCGCGCTCGATACCGCCCATACGCTCATGCAGTGCCTGTCGGTTATGGCCGGTATGATTTCGACTTGGACCGTCAACGAGGACGCCATGGCGCGCGAGTGCGGCGTGGGACACCTTGCCGCCACCGATGTTGCCGATTACCTGGCTAAGCGTGGTCTGCCGTTCCGCGAGGCACATGCCGTGGTGGGCCATCTGGTCCTGATGTGTGAGAAGCGCGGCTGCAATCTTGAGGACCTGCCGTTTGAGGTGTTCCAGGAGGCAAGCTCGCTCTTTGAGCACGACATTACCGAGGCGCTCGACATCCCGTCGATTGTCGCTGCACGCACGACCGAGGGCGGTACCGCCCCTGCCGCCGTTGCCGTGCAGCTGCAGCGTGCCGAGGCACAGCTCGTGGCCGACGAGGGCGTGTTTGGATCGCTGACCAAGGTCGTCGAGATGGGCCACGGGATAAAGTAAGGGTTTGGCCGAAGCTGTTTTTGCCATTTATTGAGGAATCATTTTTTGCTTTACGGACGTCTGCTGATGTGAGCGTCCGTATTTTGTTGCTATGGGGGAGGGGCTTGTCGAGAAGTTCTGTAGGACCTTTGGGCAGGTTGTGAAGGGGGTACGTTCGCGGGCGGCAACCGACCGTCTGCTCTGCTCGATGCGGTTGATGGGCAGTCGGATGGTACTCTAATCGAGCTTCGAAACAGAAGTGACACATATGGAACGCTTTAATAAATTGCAACGTTTCAATAAACAGCTTTTTGTTTAACTGCAGCTAAAACTCTGTTACGATGCAGTCCAGGCGGGTGCCGGAATGGGACTTGGGCACGCGCGAACCTACTTGAAAGGCTACCTTATGGCTATCGAGAAGACCTTCATCATGATTAAGCCCGACGCCGTGCGCGACCGCAAGATCGGCGAGATTGTTGCTCGCATCGAGCGCAGCGGCCTTGTCATCGAGCGCATGGAGATGACCACGCTCGAGCGCTCTACCGTCGAGGAGCACTACGCCCATCTGGCCGACAAGCCCTTCTTTGGCGGTCTCTGCGACTTTATGACGAGCGGTCCGGTTGTCAAGATGGTTGTTTCCGGTCTCTCCGCTGTTGCTAAGATGCGCACCCTCATGGGCGCTACTAATCCGCTTGACGCTGCTCCTGGTACCATCCGCGGCGACTTTGCCGTCGATGTCAACGCCAACGTGATCCACGGCTCCGACTGCCTGGAGAACGCCGAGATTGAGATCAAGCGCTTCTTTGGCTAAACCAGCTTTGACTCCTTAAAGCTGTTAGCGTGTGGCTTGGGCGCCGCGGAACTCCATCCGCGGCGCCCTTTTATTCCAAAATCTATGAAGGGGCCCGTTCGGTCATGAGTTCCGAGCGGGCCCCTGCTGTTAGCTTGTGGCACTGAGATGTTTAGGCCTCGTCGACGACCTTGAGGCCGCGCGTGTGGTCGATCTCGTTGAGGAGGTTAACGCGACGCTCGTGACGACCGCCCTCAAACTCGGCGTCGAGCCACTCGTCGACAATCATCTTGGCGAGCTCGGAGCCCACGACGCGGGCGCCAAAGGCGAGCACGTTGGTATTGTTGTGCATGCGGGAGAGCTTGGCGCTGAAGGGCTCGGAGCACACGACGGCGCGTACGCCCTCGACCTTGTTGGCAGCCAAGCTAATCCCGACACCGGTGCCACAGATGAGGATGCCCAGGTCGACGTCGCCGTTGGCAACGGCCTTACCCACCTTGTAGCCGGCGATGGGGTAGTCAAAGCTCTCGGAGGTGTCGGTGCCAAAGTTCACGACCTCGCAGCCGCGCTCCTTCAGGTGCTCGGAAATGATGTTCTTGAGCTCGACGGCGGCGTGGTCGTTACCGATACCGATCTTCATGGATGGTTCCTCTCTGGTCTGTGCGGCGCAAATGCTAAAGGTGTTTACCGCGTTCGACTGCATGATAGCGCGACTTTTGCGTAAACGCTCGGGCGTTTTTTGGTCAAACGCTTTAGCATGCAACAAGACCGGCTTCTCATGAATGAATGCTGTCAGTTTGTGCTTGAGCGCCGTCCGCCGGAACCATGGTTGCGGTTTTTGATGCATTGTTATCAAATAAAGGAACTAACCATTCTTGAGAGCCCAGCCCGTTATGCAAGCAGGAGATACCTATGCCTACCGATTCCATCCGTGATGCCGCGTTTTGCGATGTTTTGAACCGCGAGCTTGTCTGCGCACTCGGCTGTACCGAGCCCATTGCCGTTGCCTATGCAGCAGCGCTGGCGAGCCAGACGCTCGGTTGCGAACCCGATCATATGGATGTCGCCTGCTCGGGCAACATCATCAAGAACGTCAAGAGCGTGACCGTGCCCAACTCGGGCGGTATGCACGGTATTGAAGCCGCGGCCGTGCTGGGTGCCGTGGGCGGCGACGCTAAGAGTGCTCTCGAGGTGCTCGAGAGCGTTGACGATGAAGACCGTGCTCGCGTGACCGAGCTCCTCGCCGACGCCGGCTACTGCGATGTGTCGCTTGTCGAGGGTGTGCCCAACCTCTACATCAAGGTGACTGCGACGGCCGGGGGCCATACCGCGGTCGTCGAGATTACCGACCACCACACCAATGTCACGTGCCATACCCTCGACGGTATTCCGGTGTGCGGCAAGTCGGCGGGGGAGTGTGCCGCCTGCGCCGAGCGCGTCGTGGCCGAGCGGGCGGCAGATAACGCCGATACGCCCATGTCGATTGAGACCATCATCGACTTTATCGAGGACGGTGACATTGAGGACGCCTGCGCTGCCGTTGAGCGTCAGATTGAGCTGAACGGTGCGATCAGTGCCGAGGGCCTGGCGCACGCTTGGGGCGCCGAGGTTGGCCGTACGCTGTTGGGCGCTCGTGCCGATGACGTCGCCTGCCGTGCCCGTGCCCGTGCAGCCGCCGGGTCCGACGCCCGCATGAACGGCTGCGCGCTGCCGGTCGCCATCGTGTGCGGCTCGGGCAATCAGGGCATTACCTGCGCGCTGCCTGTTATGGAGTATGCCGAGTATTTGCGCTGCGACCATGATCGCCTGGTTCGCGCCGTGATGCTGTCCGATCTGATCGCCGTGCATATCAAGAGCTATATTGGTGCGCTCTCGGCGTTTTGCGGTGCTATTTGCGCCGCATGCGGTGCCGGTGCCGCGATTACCTGGCTGTGCGGTGGCACGCGTGAGCAGATTGGCGCGACGGTCTCGAACACGCTCGGCAACGTGGGCGGCATCGTGTGCGATGGCGCCAAGGCGAGTTGCGCGGCTAAGATTTCGGCAGCCGTGGACGCTGCGATTCTGGGCCACGATATGGCTATGCAGGGCCGTGGCTTCCGTGCCGGCGAGGGCCTGATCCAGGATACCGTCGAGCAGACGATCGCCAGCATGGGCTACGTGGGCCGTGTGGGTATGAAGGATACCGACGTCGAGATCCTCAACATCATGATCGGCAAAACCCAGGTCTGTTAAGACAGTTCGTCGGCTACTTGGTGTTCGTAGAAGGCTTCTACTACGGCGTTAAAGTCGCGGGCGAAGTCTTCCATGGTTCCGCGCCAGGTGGCTCGGCTGGGCTTGCCTTGGCCCACAAAGGCGGTTTGGATGCCGCAATCGGGGGACGGGAAGTCGCGCTTGGGATCGTTGCCCACCATAAGGACCTCGTGCGGCTCGAGCCCCATCACCTGAAGCTGCTCTAGATAGTAGGTGGCATCGGGCTTGCAGCGGGTGGTGTTTCCCATGTGCGTGACGAGCTCAAAGGGAACATCGGCCAGGTCGCCCCAGCCCATGCGGCACTCGATGGCCCCCTGGGGAAAGCTGGGGTTGGTAAAGAGCGCGCAACGCAGTCCAGCGTCCTGTACGGCCTGGAGCGCGGCGTGCGCGCCCGGCATGGCGTGGGCGTTAATGACATCGTCGTTCTTGTACGGAAGAACTTCGCGATCATAGTAGGTAAACGCCTCGTAGATGAGGGGATCGGAGAGGCAGATGCCGCATCGGCGCTCGACCTCGGTGCGGTAAAACTCAAGATTGGTGCGGTTGTCCGTGCCGCTTCGGCGGTTGGCGTTGAGGTCGACCAGGATGGTGCCGAGGCGTGCCATCGTGCCACCACGGCTGCGGCGGCCGATATCCGCGAGCATCGAAGAGACATCCTTAAAATAGCGAAGGATGAACGCGTTGAGGTTGATGCTGAGAAGCGTCTCGTCCATATCGAAAACGACTGCTTTGAGCACGCGGGCACCTTTCTCGAAAAATCGATCTAGAGTTGTTGGCTCCGGATACTTTACCCCAAAGCCGAATGCCTGGCTGGTTATCGTCAAGTTGCGGAGACGTGTGTTCATAAGATTACGAAAAAGTCTCCACACGAGTAAAAAATCGCAGTTCACGCTTGAAATCGAAATGATTTCCCCGTAACCTATACGAACGTGATTGCATAAGCGTCACATTAGTATCTGTCGGCTCCCGAGTGTTCCTAAACGTTGTGTGCTTGTCGCACCCTTCTGTAGGTCCTAGCAATCGGGGCCCCGTAGTTCGAAAGGGGTCCACCTTTGAGTGAGATTCAGAACTCGTCCATTTTCTCTCTTGACGATGTCAACGAGGAGGAGATGAACAACCTCATCGACGGTACGATTACCGACTTTGATGAGGGCGATCTCGTTAACGGCACTGTCGTTAAGATCGAGCATGACGAGGTGCTCGTTGACATCGGATTCAAGTCCGAGGGCGTTATCCCGGTCCGCGAGCTGTCCATCCGCAAGGACGCTAACCCTGCAGACATCGTTGCACTCGGTGATCCCATCGAGGCTCTGGTTCTCCAGAAGGAGGACAAGGACGGCCGTCTGGTCCTGTCCAAGAAGCGTGCCGAGTACGAGCGTGCTTGGAACCGCATCGAGGAGAAGTTCAACTCCGGCGAGAACGTCGAGGGCGAGGTTATCGAGGTTGTCAAGGGCGGCCTGATCCTCGACATCGGCCTGCGTGGCTTCCTGCCCGCTTCCCTCGTCGACCTCCGTCGTGTCAAGGACCTCACCTCCTACATGGGCACCCGCATCGAGGCCCGCGTCATCGAGATGGACCGCAACCGCAACAACGTCGTCCTCTCCCGTCGCGTCGTGCTCGAGGAGTCCCGTAAGGCCGAGCGCTCCGAGATCCTGTCCAAGCTCAAGTCTGGCATGCGTCTCCAGGGCACCGTTTCCTCCATCGTCGACTTCGGCGCCTTCGTCGACCTCGGCGGTATCGACGGCCTCATCCACATCTCCGAGCTCTCCTGGAACCACGTCAACCATCCTTCCGAGGTTGTCAAGGTCGGCCAGGAGGTCGAGGTCGAGGTTCTCGACGTCGATCTCAACCGCGAGCGCATCTCCCTGGGTCTCAAGCAGACCACCGAGGATCCGTGGCGTGCACTGGTCAAGAAGTACCCCGTCGGCGCTATCGTCGAGGGCACTGTGACCAAGCTTGTCCCGTTCGGCGCTTTCGTCGACCTGGGCGAGGGCATCGAGGGCCTGGTGCACATCTCCGAGATGGCCAACAAGCACGTCGATCAGCCTTCTCAGGTCACCCATGTGGGCGACAAGGTTCAGGTCAAGGTCATGGAGATCGACCTCGACCGTCGTCGTATCTCCCTGTCCATGAAGTCTGCTGCTGAGACTCTGGGCGTCGAGATCGAGGTTACCCCGCTGCCTTCCGAGAAGAAGGACGAGGAGACCGACGCCGAGTAAATCGGTTTGACGATCACTTGTTTTAAGATCACTTGTTTTAAGGGATCCGTCCGCAATGGACGGGTCCCTTTTTGCATTTGTTGCTGAGGTACGCGATGCTGCCCGTGCGCGATGCTGCCCTGGCTGTTCGCAGACTATTGGGTTGTCGGTGCATGAAAAATGCCGACATCCCGCCTCGGGGAGGAGGCGGGAACGCACCGAGTAGACGGAGGGGTGCGGAGCGCGGTCGCGTCTCGACTGACGACGTTGCCCATCAACAACCCTATTGTACTGCATAGCGCGGTTCTTGGTTTATCGTGTCGAACGCTTGTGTTGTGCCATTGCCTGCGGCAACGGTGTGCTACACTCTTGCACTGCTGAGTGGGCCAGACGGTCGCGCGATGTGCTGCTTGCAGCACGCGTGAGGAAAGTCCGGGCTCCAGAGGGCGGGATGCCGGCTAACGGCCGGGCGGAGTGATCCGACGGAAAGCGCCGCAGAAAAGAAGACTCCCACCTGCGCCGCAAGGCGTAAAGGGAAAAGCTGAAACGGTGGTGTAAGAGACCACCAGCGTCGTGGCAACACGGCGGCTTGGCAAGCCCCATCCGGAGCAAGCGCGAATAGGAACGCTATGGGCCGGCCCGGTCCGCGTTCGGGTAGCGTGCGTGGAGCTGCATGGTAACGTGCAGACAAGATAAATGACCGTTCACGACAGAACCCGGCTTATCGGCCCACTCGGCACTTTGTTGACGCTGCGAACCCGTCAGCGCGGCAATCTGCCTTTCAAGCCTTCGGGCATGACCATAAGGTCAATGCCCTCGGCTTTCAAGGCACCTTGCTCGCGCTGACGGGTTCTCGCTTTCGTTGACGGAATCATCGGCGTTGTCATTCTTTTTACTAGGGTTATCGTATTATTGAGGCTGTTTGTTGCTGCGCTTTATTTTGTTGAGGGGCTTTGTTGGACAGCTATTTTACTTTGCAATCGAATATTGAGGCTACGGGCGAGTTCGTTGACCGCAAGAGCCGGTTTATTGCCCAGCTGGTCCATATTGAGTCCGAGGATGAGGCGAATGCCTTTATCGAGATGGTTCGCAAGCGTCATTATGACGCTCGGCATAATGTTCCCGCGTGGATTTTGGTCGATGGACGCGAGCGCCAGAGCGATGATGGTGAGCCGAGCCGCACGAGCGGTATGCCGACGCTCGAGGTGCTGCGTGGCGCGGGGCTCAAAAATGTTTGCTGCGTAGTGACGCGCTATTTTGGTGGCACGCTGTTGGGGCCTGGTGGCTTGGTGCGCGCCTATACCGCGGCGACGCAGACGGCGGTGGCCGCGGCTCAGGAGGCCGGGCAGATCGTCGAGATGACAAGCGTCGTGCCGGTTGACGTGTATGTGGCCTATCCACAGTATGAGCAGGTGCTTCGCTTGGCCCAGGATTCGGGTGCCAAGGTTTCGGATACCGATTACGCGGATACCGTTACACTTCACTTGGTGTTTAAGGCGGGGGAGCAGGAGCCATTTTGCGCCAAGATGCGCGAGCTTATGGCGGGACGCGAGGAGATCGAGGTCGGCGCTCCCGAATTTGCCGAGTTCTGACGGCGACGGCCGGCGTGCTTTTGGATGGATCCCAAGCGCGCCGGCCGTCGTTTTATGTTGATGCCGTCTACTCGGCGAGCTGCTTTAGCACATCGCAGGCGATCTCGATGGCATCGTCGATGCAACCGGGGCAGCTGCGGAGCGGACCCTTATCCGATCCGATGCCCTTGAGCGTGCCGCAGACGGTCGTCGTGTTCTTCTCGCCAAAACGCTTGGCGATTTCGCGCGACAGCTTGTAGGTCTGGCCCTTGGTCTTGGGGTTTTCCATGCCGTCGCTCATCACGAAGCCCATGATGGCCACGGCGCCCGAGATGGCGCCGCAGGTTTCGGTCATGCCGCCCATGCCGGCGCCAAAGCCCTCGGTGAGGGTAAAGGCGATCTGAGGGTCGAGTCCGACGGCAGGTGCGAGCGCGCAGGCGACGGCCTGCGCGCAGTTAAAGCCACGGGCGTGGTATTCGGCAGCTTGAGCCTGACAGGCGGTGATGTCGAGCTGGGCCGTATCGATTTGCTTCATCGTTGTCTCCTTGGTCACGGTGTACCCGCTTATGGTACCCGTGACGGTGCGTGTAATCATCGAGAGCTTCATGGATGCCTCATTTTTATCTATCGAGCAAATGTCCAAGGCTTGAGATAAATGCCCCGGATCAATTTGTCCCATAACCTACCTTGTGGATGGGTTGAGAGGGGTGCGGGGTAGCGGTATCGTGAACCGAATAAAACGTAACCCAGGCAAGGGAGCAAGATATGAGCGAGCAGACCATCGGTACCACATGTGTTCAGGGCGGCTATCACCCGGGAGATGCGGAGCCGCGCCAGGTGCCCATCTACCAGTCCACCACGTGGAAGTACGACACGTCGGAGCACATGGGCAAGCTGTTTGACCTAGAGGAGTCGGGCTATTTCTACAGCCGTCTGCAGAACCCTACGTGCGATTTGGTTGCCGCCAAGATCTGCGAGATGGAGGGCGGCACTGCCGCGATGCTCACGAGCTCGGGCATGGCGGCGAATTTCCTCGCGATCTTTAACGTAGCCGGTGCCGGCGATCACGTGGTCGCGAGCTCTGCCATCTACGGCGGTACCTACAACCTGCTCGCCCATACTATGGAGCGCATGGGTCTGACCTGCACGTTTGTTGCTCCCGACTGCACCGACGAGGAGCTCGAGGCAGCCTTTGAACCCAATACTAAGCTCGTCTTTGGCGAGACGATCGCCAACCCCGCCCTTGCCGTGCTCGATATTGAGCGCTTTGCCAAGGCCGCGCACGACCACGGCGTACCGCTGATGGTCGACAACACCTTCCCGACGCCCGTGATGTGCCGTCCCTTTGAGTGGGGCGCCGACATCGTCACGCACTCCACTACTAAGTACATGGATGGCCATGCGGCCTACCTGGGTGGCGTGATCGTCGATCATGGCCAGTTTGACTGGATGGCCCATGCGGACAAGTTCCCGGGTCTTACCACGCCCGATGAGAGCTACCACGGCGTGACCTATGCCGAGAAGTTCGGTCGCGAGGGTGCCTTCATTACCAAGGCAACCGCTCAGCTTATGCGCGATCTTGGTCCCATGCAGAACCCGCATGCGGCGTTTTTCTTGAACAGCTCGCTCGAGAGCCTGCATGTGCGCATGCCGCGTCATTGTGAGAACGGCCTGGCCGTTGCCAAGTTCCTGCAGAGTCATCCCAAGGTACGCTTCGTGAGCTATCCGGGCCTGGAGGGCGACAAGTACTATGATCTCGCTCAGAAGTACATGCCCAACGGTACCTGCGGCGTTGTGAGCTTTGGCTTTAACGGTGGCCGTGCGGCGGCCGAGACCTTTATGAAGAGCCTCAAGCTCGCCCAGATCGCCACGCACGTGGCCGACGCCCGCACTTGCTGCCTGCATCCCGCTAATGCCACGCATCGCCAGATGAACGATGAGGAACTCATTGCCTGTGGCATTTCCGCCGACATGGTGCGCTTGTCGTGCGGCCTCGAGGACACGGCCGATCTGATTGCCGACCTTGAGCAGGCACTCGAGCAGTGCTAGGCTAGCGTGCGTGCGAGGCGTGGGATGGCTTTTCGGCTGACGACGTCCTCATAGTTCCGATTCCGTAGGCGGGACCCCGATCGTGTCCGTTTGTAGGCGATTGGGGTCCCGTTTTTGCGTTGCACGATAGAAAGGATATACATGGAGAAAACTGCCGAGCAGCTGCGCCGCGAACACATTGCCCTAGAGGGCGACACCCACGGTAAGAATAAATGGGCGATTCTGTTCACCGTGCTCGTCATGACCTTTATGGCGTGTCTGGATGCGAGCATCGTGACGGTGGCGCTCCCAGTGATGCAAAAGGAGCTGGGGGTGGGTCTCGACCGCATTCAGCTCGTGAGCTCGGTGTATCTGCTCGCGACGTGCGTCGCCATGCTGCCGTTTGGCCGCTTGGGTGATGTGCGCGGCAAGGTGAATGTGTTCCAGCTTGGTGTAATCGTCTTTACGGGTGGCTCGTTGCTTTGCGGGCTTTCGGCTTCGCTCGAGGTGCTTATCTTGGCGCGTTTCGTGCAGGGCATTGGCTGTGCCGCCGCGATGGCCAACAATATGGGCATCATCACCGAGTCGTTTCCGGCGCGTGAGCGCGGCCGTGCCATGGGCATTCTGGCGACCTTTGTGGCTCTTGGCATGATGTGCGGCCCCGTGCTCGGCGGCGTGCTGGTGGCGAGCTTTCCCTGGGAGAGCATCTTCCTTATCAATCTGCCCATTGGCGTAATCTCGTTTATCGTGGGACTCTATACGCTGCCGCATGTGAAGCCGGAGGCTGGCGAACGCCCTATGCCGTTGACAGAGGCGGCGCGTCGCTGCTTTGCGAGCTCGGCTTTCACGATTAACCTGGCTTGCATGCTTATCGTGTTCGTGGGTATCGGTGCCTCCGAGTTTGTGCTGCCGTTCTACTTTCAGGATGCCCACGGCTTTAGCTCCGATATCTCCGGCCTGTTGTTTTTGGCGATGCCGGTCGTGAATGCCTTTGTGGGCCCGCTTTCGGGCTCGGTGTCCGACAGTGTTGGTTGTGAAGCGCCCACGGCCGTTGGCCTGGGCGTGTACGTGTGCGGTCTCTTTGCGGTGAGCACGCTTGACGAGCACTCTTCCGTCTTGATGATTGTGTGCTGCGTCGCGTTTATGTCGTGCGGCACGTCGATCTTCCAGAGTCCCAATAATTCGCTGTATATGGGTTCGGCTCCGCGTGAGGCGCTTGGCTTTGCGGGCAGCTTGAGCAGCTTGGCGCGCTATGCGGGCATAGCGCTGGGTATTACGGCGGCGTCGCGCATCCTGTATGGACAGACGAGCGCGGCGATGGGCAAGACGGTCACGAGCTATGTGGCGGGTCGTCCGGACGTGTTCCTCTTTGGCTTCCGTTTGGTATTCTACGTGCTGATGGCCGTTGCTACCGTGGGCTTTGCGCTCACATTGGTACGTTTGGTGAGGATGCGCGCCCGTCATTAGCGTGTAGTGGCAGGCTTGCCACGAATCGGACCTATCTACTGGTCTTGCAGCTTTATGGTGCGATGTGGCTTGTGGGGCGGGCGGGGGTCGGTCCGTGGTAGACTATCGAACAACGTTTATTAATCGCGCGGTATCGTTGCCGCGAGAAGGGGTTGCGCCATGCAGGAGCTTGAGGATCGTATTCGCCATGACGGCATCGTAAAGGCCGGTAATGTCCTTAAGGTTGATGCCTTCCTCAACCACCAGTGCGACGTTGAGCTGTTCGACCACATGGGTGCCGAGTGGGCCCGTCTGTTCGAGGGTGTCGAGATCAACAAGATCCTGACGATCGAGGCTTCGGGCATTGGCATGGCTTGCATCGCAGCTCAGCATTTTGGCGGCGTGCCGGTGGTCTTTGCCAAGAAGGCACAGTCCATCAACCTCGACGGCGAGCAGTATGCCACGACCATCTACTCCTTTACCAAGCAGAAGGAGTACCCGGTTATCGTGGGCAAGCGCTTCTTGTCCGAGGGCGACAAGGTCCTGATTATCGACGACTTTTTGGCCAACGGCTGCGCGCTTGAGGGTCTCATCAAGATCTGTGAGGCTGCGGGCGCCGAGGTTGCCGGCATAGGCATTGCCGTGGAGAAGGGCTTCCAGGGCGGTGGCGATAAGCTCCGCGAGCGCGGCTTCCGCGTTGAGAGCCTGGCCCGTATCGCCGAAATGGACTGCGAGAACGGCGAGATCACGTTCGCCTAGGCGCGCAGCACAAGCGATTGGTATGCGATGTGACAAAGGGACTGTCCCTTTGTCACATTTTTTGTATGAGGGGAGGTTTTGATATGGATGAGAACAAGATGGGATGGCGCGAGTATGCGCGCTATGCCGAGATGTCGGTCGAGGAGTTGGCACGCGATTGCGCGGTACAGGTGTTTCGCGCGACGGGTCCGGGCGGACAGGGCGTGAACACGACGGACTCGGCGGTACGCATGAAGCATGGGCCCACGGGGATTGTCGTGACGGCGCGTGAGAGCCGCAGTCAGTTTCAGAATCGCAGCTGCTGTCTGCGTAAGCTGAGGGCAGAGCTTGAGCGTCGCGGGCGTCCACCGCGCCGACGCGTCAAGACCAAGGTGCCTCAGCGATCGCGCCAGCGCAGGCTTAACGACAAGCACTTCAACGCGATTAAAAAGGCCAACCGTCGCAAGCCGGGCGGGGAGGAATGATCCCCTCAATACGTTGCGGTGAAATAGGGACTGTTTTGGGGGTGCGGCTGCATAAACAGTCCCTATTTCACCGCAACTTAGGGATGGCTAGTGGGTGGGGCGCCAGACGTGGAGGGCTCCGCCGAGGACGTCGACCTCGATGCGCGAGGCGACGATGGGCTCGCCGTCGGCCTGAATGGGGTAGTCGGGCTCCTCAAAGGTGAGCGCGGCGTGACGGCAACGACGCATGCGAACCGGCGGCAACTTGGTATGGTGGCCGTCCTTGGCCGAAAGGAACATAGGCAGGGCTACCGCGCGAGGGACGGGGCCGCAGGCGTAGCAGACGTCGAGCATGCCGTCGCAGGGGTCGGCGTCGGGACAGATGCGATAGCCCGAACCATAGGTGGGTCCCAGCTGGATGGCCATGATAATCGCGCGCACGCGCTCGGCGGGCGCGCCATCAAAGCTGATGGTCATGGGGTAGTTGCGGTAGCGCAGACCAAACTGCTCAAGTCCCGAGAGGGTGTAGAGCGGAGCGCCCGTCAAGCCGGTCTTTTTGCGCAGCTCGGTGGTGCCCAGGCCAATGGCGGCATCGATGCCGACCGAAAGCGTCTGATCGTAGTACTCAACGGCAGCCTCGCCGCTGCCGCTCGCAGGGCTCCACGAGCGAATGCGCCCGATGTCCTGACGCTGCAGCTCGCAGGTGAGCAGCGCGCCAAAATCTTTGCCGGAGAAATCGTCGATGCCGAGCGTCTGGGCAAAATCGTTGCCGGAGCCCACGGGCAGGACGGCAAGAGCGGGGCGTGCGTCCTCCTTTTGCGTCATAAGCCCGTTGACGACCTCGTGGATTACGCCGTCACCGCCAAGCGCGATAACGGTGCGATAGCCCTGAGCCTGGGCGGCCAGCTCCTTGGCGTGTCCCATGCGCTCGGTCAGCACCAGGTCAAACTGGGATGCGCGTGCAGTCATGTCCAAAAAGCGCTGCAGGCGCTCAGCGACTTCGCGCGCCGCACCCGACTGGGCGGTGGGGTTGGCGATGATGAGCGTGCGACCAAAATCAGTTGCGTGCATGGGGCGACTCCTGGCGTATGACGTGACGGTGCGGTCGCGCTCAGGTCGAATTGCCCCCGATTGTGGCTGCACGGCGAATACTAACGTCTACTCTATCAGGTCGTTGTGGCGCTCGATAGCATCCGCTACCGTACCGCCCTCATCCACAATAAGCGAACGGCGCTTGGGTGAGATGATGCGCTGGGCGGGGTACACGCCGCGGTGTCCGCCGGTTAGGTAGCTGATAAAGGCCACGATGACAAAGAACCCGGCGGCTGTGCCGTGGAACAGGTCGATGGCCATCATGCAGGTGGTGATGGGCACGTTGAGGCCGGCGCAGAACACGCCGAGCATGCCGAGAGCCGCCAGAAAACTGGGGTCGAGCCCAGTAAGGCAACCGATCCAGCCACCGAGTGCCGCACCGATGCCAAACAGGGGCGTGACCTCGCCGCCTTGGAAGCCCGCGCCCAGGGTAAGCGCTGTGACGACCAACTTGATGACTGCGTCCGCCAGGGTGGTGTTGCCTGCAAATCCGGCGCCGGAAAGCCACGTGGAAAGGCCGGCGTAGTCCCAGGCGTCGAGGAGGGCATAGGCGGCCAAAACCACGAGTGCGCCTATAAGTGCGCGAATGAGGTAATTGGTGATAAAGCGACCGTACAGGTTCTTGACTGTTCGAACCGACCAGGCAAAGAGGCGTGCCGTCAGGCCGAAGATAATTGCGCTGATAACAACGATAACGACCGTTTTGGGCGTCATGTTGGGAACGTTGGCAATGACATTCGCTTCGTACTCGGTACCCAGGGCGAGTGATGTAAAGTAGCCGGTAAACGAGGCGACCAGGCAGTAGATGCCCGCGGTGTAGTCGATCTTGCCGATAAAGCACATCTCCATGCCAAAGAAAGCTCCGGCAAGGGGCGAACCGAATACGGCGCCAAAGGCCGACGAGATGCCGGCGAGCATGAGGTCGTGGTGGTCATGCTTTTTGAGGTGGGCGAGGTTCGAGATGTTGCTGGCGATGGTGCCGCCAATCTGCACCGCGGCTCCCTCGCGACCGGCCGATCCGCCCGTTAGGTGCGTGAGCGTGGAACAGACGAAGGTGAGGACGGCCATGCGCATATGGATGAGGCGTGTGCCCAGAGCGGAGTCGATGACCAGGTTGTTGCCACGCTTGGCGGCGAGGCCGTGGTTTTTGTACACCCATGCGGTGGCAACGCCCACAACGGGGAGCAGCGCGTAAATCCACTCATGGTGCTCGCGATAGTCGGTCGCGATATTCAGCGAGGCCAAAAACGCCCAAGCGGCAACGCCCATGGCGAGCGAGACGATAACTACGAGCACGAGCAGCTTGGCGCTCGCGAGTAGGTTGCGGGCGTTGCGGCGCGTGTCGGCAGCCAAGAGATGCTCGGAGCGGGTGAGCTGTTGCCTGCCTGCCATGATGACGTCGTTAAGGGAGAAAAGGCCGCCGTCGTCGAGCGGCTGGGAATGATCCTGCGCCTCGTTTGCGCTTTCGGGTTTGTCGGTAAAAGTCATACGTTCCTCTTTTGGGTTGCAACACGAGCATTATAAAACGCGGTAAACGCGACGAGCCGGTGGGTTGGTTTTGGTTTTGTTTCGCGGCTTGCGGCCGACAGATGTATTTGCGGGTACAGGCCAAGTCGCGGTCGCGCGTCGAGGGATTATACTGAGAGAAACATAAAGAATCGGCGCTTTTGTTGCGCGCCGCAGCATGCTAGAGGTGTATATGGTTGAGAAACTCATTCCGTTGGAGGACGCGCAGGCGATCGTCTTGTCGCACGTGAATCGCACCGAAGTTGTCGAGATTCCCGTGTGGCAGGCCGCCGGTCTTCCCTTGGCAGAGGACGCGGTGGCCGATATCGACATTTCGCCGTTTGCCAACAGCGCTATGGACGGATATGCCGTGCGCTCGGCGGACTTGGCGCAGGCATCTGGCGAGGCGCCGGTGACGCTCGACGTTGTCGGACACGAGGCCGCGGGCCATGTCTTTGAGGGCGTGGTCGGCGTGGGCGAGACGGTCCGCATCATGACGGGCGCGCCGGTACCCGAAGGTGCCGATGCCGTGGTGAAATACGAGATCGTCGAGGTGCTTGACGGCGACGGCAACGAGGGCTCGCACGTGAGCTTCTCGGCGCCTGCCAAGGTAGGGGAGAACGTTCGCTCTGCCGCCGAGGAGGCCCATGTCGGCGATGTTGTGATGCACGCCGGCGAGGTTGTGGCCCCGGCCGGCGCTGGCCTGCTGGCGAGCGCCGGGTATGCGAGCGTGAAGGTGCATGCCGCGCCGCGTGTGGGCATTATCTCGCTGGGCACGGAGCTGGTCGCGCCGGGTGAGCTGCCGGCGCGCGGGCAGATTCGCGACTCCAACTCGTCGGCGTTGATGGCCGAGGCACTCGATGCCGGCGCCGAGCCGGTGTTCTTTGGCATCGCTCCCGATGATGAGCAGGCAATCGCCGAGCTCGTGCATCGCGCCGTGCAGGAGTGCGATTTTGTCATTACGAGCGGCGGTGCCTCGGCGGGCGATTACGACTATGTGACGGCGCTCGTCCGGCGCGAGGGCGAGGTGCTCTTCGACCGCATCTCGATGCGTCCCGGCAAAGCCATCACGTTTGGCCTGCTTGGGGGCAAGCCGTATTTGGGGCTTTCGGGCAATCCCGCGGCGGCGTATGTGGGCTTTGAGATGCTCGCCCGCCCCGCGATCCGCAAGATGCGCGGCTTTGCCGAGGGTACGCGTCCCGTGCAGCAGGCGACGCTCACGCACGGCGTGAAAAAGCGACAGCATCGCCGCTTCTTCGATCGCGCCACGGTTTTGCGCGACCCCGAGACCGGTGAGCTGTTGGTGACCGAGGCCAAGACGCAGAATTCGGCGCTGCTCGGCACGATGCAGCGGGCTAACTGCCTGTTGCGTGTTGACGAAGGACCGTGCGACCTCAAGGTGGGCGATGTCGTGGACATTGTTCGCGTCGACCTGCCTGAGGGCGCCGTGTTGTAGGAGGAATACTATGGAGCTGAAGATATCGATCGTGACGTGTTCGGACACGCGCGATCTTGCCCAGGATGAGGCCGGAGCCGCACTCGAGGAACTTATCGAGGCGCAGGGCTGGACGGTCGCCTCACATGTGGTTGTGCGCGACGACGTCAGCGAGATCGGTGATGCCATTGTGGAAGCCGCCGATGAGTGCCACGCCAATGTCGTGCTCACCTGCGGCGGCACGGGGCTTTCGATGCGCGATGTGACGCCCGAGGCGACGCGTGCCGTTTGCGAGCGCGATGTGCCGGGTATTGCAGAGGCGATCCGTGCCTACTCCATGACCAAGACGCACCGCGCTATGCTCTCGCGCGCTATTTGCATGCAACGAGGTCATACACTTGTCGTAAACTTTCCCGGTTCTACGAAGGCCGCTCGCGAAAGCTGGGAGGCCATAGCGGACCAGCTGGAGCATGCGGCTCAGATGACAGCGGGCGGCGGACATACCAACTAAGCGGTTTACCTGCGGCGGAGCGACCTGAACGGCTGCTCCGCCTTTTATTTGCGCCCAAGGGGACGGCATTCTGTAGGCATGCTTGAAACTATATTCTCAGACGAGAATAATTTCTCATAATCATTATTCGCACCGAGGTTGATTTCCGATCTCAGCCGAACACATTGAGCA
>NZ_QRWO01000012.1:482-68491 GCF_003459655.1 Collinsella sp. AF19-1LB | reverse complement strand
GACGCTCTTACACCACGTCTGCGCGCGCCACCGTCCCGGAACTCACCGTAGGGGAGCTCCGGGCTTCACAGGGGCACGAATAGCCCACTCCGACCTGCGAAATCTGTACTCGCGATGCGAATGACGCCCCTAACCTTAAACTTTAGCTTGAACTTAGCTATAATGCGCTACGTTCCTACCAGGCTGTGGTTGCGGACGGACGAAATGCCCGTCCTAGTCCAAGACAGACGCGGTCAAAGGGATCCACGTAAGCGACCGCGTGCGCGCGGCGCGATCATGGCGCGTCCTAGATGTAAGCCGCACCGTCCGTTCTACTTTCTTTGGGGCAATACCGCCTCGCGGGCGAGCGGGCCAGTCGTGAAGGTGGCTGCGGCCTCCCGAGCAAACACCCCGGTGCGCAAGTGTGGGGTCAAATACCAGGTCAGCTGGTGGGAACAACCTGATATTCCGCGCAACGCACGGATCGTATACGACACAGAAGGCAGGGTAGTGGACATGGTGAGGGGCAGCTTGATGCACGCGGCTCGGTTAGGTGCTGGGACCGCAGCGGTCATCGCCGTTTTGGGCCTGAGCGGATGCGCGTTCAACCCGCTGTCTACGTTCACGACTCCCACGATCGACCAGATCGAGTACGAGACCGTCACGCCCGCGGTGTCGGATGATGCCCTGGTCACCCCCGGTACCCTGACGGTTGCCCTCGATACCTCCGATGCGCCGCAGGCCATGCAGGGCGCTGACGGCGAGCTCACGGGGTATGCAGTCGACGCTGCCCGCGCCCTCGCAAGCCGCATGGGCCTTAAGGTCGCCTTTGTCGATGCGTCCTCGGCAGGTTCCGCGCTCGGTGACAAAAAGGCTGATATCTTTATCGGCGAGATCAACTCCACGGATGGGGACGTTAGCTCGCTCGGCACCTGCCTGTACGATGCCGCTTCCGTGTTCGGTAAAACCAGCGATGGTGGGTCGCTGAGCGTTTCCACCGATACCCTTAACACGTCTACTCTGGGTATCCAGATGTCCTCGGCCTCGCAGGAGGCGCTTGCTAAGCAGAGCATCACCGCCAACCAAAAGACTTACTCCAACATCAACGAGTGCTTTGAGGCGCTCGAGTCCGGCGAGGTCGACTATGTGATCTGCGACTCCACGGCTGGCGGTTACCTTGCGCGCCTGATGAGCGAGATCTCCTATGTCGGTGCGCTCGAGGCGCCCTCGACGCTTGGTGTTGCAGGCCTTTCGTCCAATGACGAACTGTGTCGTGCCGTGAGCGATGCCCTCGACGGTATTACGGCCGACGGCACGCTCGAGGCGGTTCACTGCGTCTGGTACGGCCAGATTCCCTACGACCTCACCACTAAGACGGTTTCGGGCGCTAACGTGCAGCCGGGCGACTCTGAGTCCAGTGAGACCACGTCCTCCGGCAGCGAGTCCTCCGATTCCAACAATGAGACCGCATCCTCCGAGGACAAATCGTCCAGCCAGGAAGGCACCATCACTGACGACGACATTAACAAACTTAATAGCTAGTTATTGCTAGGGGCGGTGTCTCCTATACGTTGGAAAGGACACCTCTTCACGGTTTCAACACGCACTGCCGGGTTTCCCCAATAGGGGAGCCCGGCTTTTTTATCCCTATAAAACCAGCAGGTCAAAGCCAATTTTCGGGACCAAATACAAAGTCGCCGACGCCCTCCCATAGCGCACTTTGCCACAGAAAAGTGCGAGACTTCGGTATGCGGTATTAAGCAATCGTTATTCGGGTCTTTAGGAATCCGCGTGATTAAATGCACGGCAATGGGTACATAGCCAGTACAGTAAGTCCCCGAGGCAGATTGGAGCCACGTATGGATATCAAGGTTTCTGGACGCAAGACGACGGTAACCGATGCTCTGCGTGCGCATGTGGATGAGAAGATCGGCGAGGCGCTCAAGGTTTTCGATATCGAGCCCATGACAGTCGACGTCGTGCTTCGTTATGAGAAGAACCCCTCGAACCCCAACCCGGCAATCGTCGAGGTCACGGTTCGTGCCCGCGGCTCTGTGATTCGCGTTGCCGAGCACGGCGCAGATATGTATGCCGCCATCGACCTCTCCGCCGATAAGGTTACCCGCCAGCTGCGCAAGTTCAAGACTAAGGTCGTGGACAACCGCCAGGGTGGTGCCAGCGCCGCGGATGTCGCACCGGTCGAGCGCGTCGAGGATCTGGCCGACCTGCTGCTGCCCGAGGAGGAAGACGACCTGCTCGTCCGCGAGAAGGTTATCGACGTCACTCCGATGACTGAGGAGCAGGCGCTGGTGCAGACCGATCTGCTCGGTCACGACTTCTACGTGTTCGAGAACGCGACGACCGGCCTTATCAATGTGGTGTATCACCGTAAGAATGGTGGATATGGCATCATCAAGCCCCGCATCGAAACACTTGACGAGTAAAATACGTTAACTTGCATGAGTTAACGGCTGGCGGCCATCCCATGCGGGTGGCCGCCTTTTTACGTAAGGAGTCGCTTTGATGGACAAGGCCGCATCCGCCGGTCATTCGGACCGTTGCCGCATCGTCGTCGATACCTGCTGCGACTTTAGCCCCGAGGTCGCCGCGAACCTCGATGTCGATATCCTGGGTTTCCCCTTCATTATCGATGGCGAAGAGCGCACGGATGACATCTGGTCGAGCATCACACCCAAGGAGTTCTACGACCGTATGCGCGCCGGTGCCCGCGTGTCCACCTCGGCTGTGTCGCTCGGTCGCTATATCGAGTTCTTTACCGAGTGCGCCAAAGAGGGTACGCCTACGGTCTACCTGTGCTTTACCTCGGCGCTGTCGTCGAGCTACAACTCCGCGTGCCAGGCGGCAGATGCCGTGCGCGCCGAGTATCCCAACTTTGAGCTCTACGTGGTCGACAACGCTCTGCCCTGTGCGACCGGCGAGCTCTTGGCGCTCGAGGCCGTCCGCCAACGCTCGGCGGGACTCACCGCCAAGCAGCTGGTCGACTGGGCAAACGAGGCCAAGACCTACGTCCACGGCTACTTTACGCTCGAGAGCTTTGACGCGCTGGCTGCCGGCGGCCGCATTCCGCCCGCGGCGGCGCAACTCACGGCAAAGCTCGATGTCAAGCCCGAGCTCTCCTACGACCTGGCCGGCTCGCTGTCGCTGATCGGCGTCAACCGCGGCCGCAAGAAGGCGCTCAAGTCCATCCTCAAGTCGTTCCGCGAGAACTACGTGCCCGACCGCACCATGCCCATCGCCATCATGACGGCCGATGCCGAAAAGGACGGCGACTGGCTCGAGGCCGCCATCCGCAAGGAGGAGGGCTGCGCCGACGTCACGATCATTCGCAGCTCCGTGGGCCCCACCATCGGCTCGCACGTGGGCCCCGGCATGGTGGCCTGCGCGTTTTGGGGCAAGAATCGCGCCGAGAAAGCCTCGCTTTCCGACCGCATCGCGCGTCGCGTGCGCGGCCAGTAGGCAAGTAACGCGGCCGTAATCGATCCCAACTCACTGCCCAAGCGCTGGCGCTGAGTATTCAACTTGGTAACAACACCCAACCCAAAAGGAAAGGTTTCATGGCAAACAAGCTCTCCGTCGCATTCATCGGCACCGGAATCATGGGTGCCCCAATCGCCGGCCACATCCTGGATGCCGGCTATCCTGTCACGGTCAACAACCGCACCAAGTCCAAGGCCGCCGCGCTAATCGAGCGCGGTGCCGCCTGGGCCGATACGCCGGCCGATGCCGTGGCGAACGCCGATGTCGTCTTTACCATGGTGGGCTATCCCTCCGAGGTCGAGGAGCTCTACCTGGCGGGCGACGGCCTGCTCGCCTGCACTAAGCCCGGCGCGGTCCTGATCGACCTCACCACGAGCTCGCCCGAGCTGGCGCGCGACATTGCCGAGGCCGCTCAGGTTTCCGGCCGCATGGCGTTTGACTGCCCCGTCACCGGCGGCGAGTCGGGTGCTATCGCCGGCACGCTTACGGCTATCGTGGGCGCCACCGAGAACGACATCGCGCCGGTCCGCGACATCCTTGCCACCTTCGCGGCCAACATCTGCTGCTTCGACGGCGCCGGCAAGGGCCAGGCTGCCAAGCTCGCCAACCAGGTGTCGCTGGGCGCCTGCATGGTCGGCATGGCAGACGCCATGGCATTTGCCGAGCTGAGCGGCCTTGACCTGGAGAAGACCCGTCAGATGATCCTGGGCGGCACCGGCAAGTCCGGCGCCATGGAGAGCCTGGCGCCCAAGGCGCTCGACGGCGACTACAAGCCCGGCTTTATGGTCGAGCACTTCATTAAGGACCTGCGCTTGGCGCTCGCCTATGCCGACGACCGCGAGCTTGCGCTGCCCGGCGCCGACGTGGCCTTTACGCTCTACGACATGCTCGATGCCATCGGTGGCGCCAAGCTGGGCACCCAGGCCGTCACGGTCCTCTATAAGGAGGAGGCCGACGCCATCGCCGCCGGTCTGGACTGGTCGCAGTATCGTCCCGAGGAGCATGGCGCTCACGAGGACGGCTGCGGTTGCGGCGAGCATGGCGACGACCACGAGTGCGGTTGTGGCCACCACCATGGCGAGGACCACGAGTGCTGCGGCGGCCACGGTCATGACGACGGCCACGAGTGCTGCTGCGGCCATCATCACGAGGAGTAGCGCCCATGAGCTGGACGTTCGTGGTGCTTGCACTGGTGCTCTTTCTCTTTGCGATCTACATCGGTTTTTTGTGCGGCCAGTGGGCGTGCGAAAAGCGCGTCATCACCAAGCGCGACTACTGGATTGCCAACTTTGCGGGAGCGGCGGCAGTCGTCCTGCTGACCTGGGTGTTCTCGCTGTTCCCGCTGGTGCAGTTTGCGCCGATCGGCTGGCTTGGCGGCTTTATCGCCGGCCTTAAGATGAGCTTTGGCGAGTCCGTCGGTCCGTGGCGCAAGCACGACGAGGTCTTTAACGTCAACAAGGCTCACCGCGCCGCCGCCGACGCGGGCGACGCCGAGGAGCGTCGCCGTGCGCGTCACAATGGCGCAGCCGACCGACAGCTCATCTCGGTCACCGATGACAGCAAGGGTGCTGGCAAGCACGCTAAGAAATAAGAAGAGGTAACTATGGCAGAAAACAAAGACGAACAGCTCACCGATGAGGAGCTGGCACAGCTTCAGCTGGCAGAGGAGAACGAGAACGCCGTCGACCGTCTGGTCAAGGAGCTCGGCTGCCCCACGCGCCGCATGCGCCAGTTTGCCGCCCGCGTGCTGCATCTGCTGGCCGAGCGTGACCCGCAGCGCGTCGTGCCCTGCGTGCCTGCGCTGATCGAGGCGCTCGACCGCCCCGAGGCGCAGACCCGCTGGGAGGCCCTCGATGCCCTGACGGCGCTCGCTACCACCTGCCCCGAGCAGCTGGGCGATGCCTTTGAGGGCGCCGAGACTGCACTGTTCGACGAGATCTCCTCCACGCTGCGCTATGCCGCCTTCCGCCTGCTGTGCGTGTGGGGTGCCACGAGCGTCGAGCGTTCGCGCGAGGCTTGGCCCATCCTGGACGAGGCCATCCAGTGCTACCACGGCGACCTCGAGTATCGCGACATGCTCGGTTGCCTGTACGAGTTTTGCCAGGGCGAGATCGACGCCGAGGTTGCCGAGAAGCTTGCGCTGCGCCTTAAGTTCGATGCCGAGAACGGCAAGGGCAGCTATCTCAAGGCCCGTTCGAGCGAGATTTACGAAATGCTTGTTAAACGTTTTGGCCTGGATCTCTCCAAAAAGAAGAAGCGTGCTAGCGTTAAAAAATCTGACGACGCCGAAGACGAGGAGTAACAGATTATGGCGCACGATGTAGTCCTGATTCCCGGTGACGGTATCGGTCCCGAGATTACGCAGGCCATGCGCCGCGTGGTCGAGGCCACCGGTGTCCAGATCAACTGGAACGTCCAGGAGGCCGGCGCCGGCGTCATGGACGAGTTTGGTACGCCGCTGCCCCAGCACGTGCTCGATGCGGTCGCCGAGACCAAGGTTGCCATCAAGGGCCCCATCACCACGCCGGTCGGCACGGGTTTCCGCAGCGTTAACGTGGCCCTGCGCAAGCACTTTGACCTGTACGCCTGCGTGCGCCCCTGCCTGTCGCAGCCGGGCGACGGCTCGCGTTTCCGCGACGTCGACCTGGTCATCGTGCGCGAGAACACCGAGGACCTCTACGCCGGGATCGAGTTCGATGAGGGCGCTGCCGAGGTCGAGGAGCTCTCGCAGCTTGTCGAGCGTTCGGGCCAAAAGACATTCGCCGGCGATTCCGCGATCTCGATCAAGCCCATCTCTATCGCCAAGAGCCGCCGTATTGTGGAGTACGCCTTTGAGTATGCCCGCCGCTGCGGCCGCAAAAAGGTGACGGCCGTGCACAAGGCCAATATCATGAAGGCGACCGACGGCCTGTTCCTGCGCGTTGCGCGCGAGGTGGCCGCCAACTATCCCGACATTGAGTTCAACGACAAGATCGTCGACGCCACCTGCATGGGCCTGGTCCAGAACCCCAACGACTTCGATGTCCTGGTGCTGCCAAACCTGTACGGCGACATCGTGAGCGACCTGTGCGCCGGCCTGGTGGGCGGTCTTGGCATGGCGCCCGGCTCCAACATCGGTGCCGACTGCGCCATTTTTGAGGCAACGCACGGTTCGGCACCCGATATCGCTGGCCAGGATATCGCCAACCCCACGGCCGAGATCCTCTCTGCTGCAATGATGCTCGACCACCTGGGCGAGAACGATGCCGCCAATCGCATCCGTGCGGCCGTATCTGCCACGCTCGACGAGGGCGAGCAGGTTACCGGTGACGTGCGTCGTGCCCAGACCGGCTCCGTTGAGGGCGCTGTGGGTACGCAGGCATTTGCCGATGCCGTTATCGCGCACCTGGCCTAAGGCATGCACACTGCAAACGCCCAAATAGTACTTAAGTGTTTGCGTATAACCTAAGAATCAATACGCCCGGCGCTCTGTCGGGCGTATTCTATTGGGGACTATGTTTCCTAACAAGGAGTAACCGATATGGGTCTGATTCAAAAGAAGGACGAGAAGGACGAGATCGACGGCATCCAGATCATCGAGCGCGGCGAAGGCCCCGACGGTGACGAGGACGAGAAGATCGACCTGGTCGCCGGTACGTCTGCCGAGCACATTGCTGCTGGCACGACGGCCGAGGAAGAGGACGCCCGTCTGGAGGCTCAGATCGCCGCAGATGCCGCTGACGAGAATCTGATGCCCGAGGCCCAGGATGAGGACGACGATATCCTGGGTTCCGACGGGGACGATCACGTATCCAAGCACAAGAAGACGATGATTGCCGCCTTTGTGGTTGCAGTCGTAATCGCTGCGGTGGTCGGCTTCTTTATTGGCAATGGCGGCTTTGGCGGCAAGGGCGTCGGTTCGTCGACCCTGACCGAGGACCAGCTCGATTCGACCGTGGCAAGCTATAGTTATAACGGCAAGAAGAGCGACATCACCGCGCGCGAGGCCATCGAGAGCCAGTACAGCCTCGATACCGTCAAGGATAGCAACGGCAACTACACCGCCCCCTCTGCCGACGTCATCCTGTCCTACGTGCGCAACAAGATTCTGCTCGATGCTGCCGAGGACGAGGGCATTACCATCTCTTCTAAGGAGATGAAGAAGTACGCCGAGGATTCTATCGGCACCTCGGACTACGACACCATGGCCAAGCAGTATGGCGTGTCCAAGGACCAGGCCAAGCGGATCGTCCGCCAGTCCGCGACGCTGCAGAAGCTCTACAAGAAGAAGGTGGGCGATGCTTCCGCGAGCATGCCGACCGCTCCGACTGAGCCTTCTGACGGCAACGAGGACACCGCGAGCAAGGATTACGCCGATTACATCATCAACCTTGCCGGTGACGAGTGGGATAGCTCGAAGGGCACCTGGAAGGACGAGAACAGCACCTACGCTAAGGCCTTCGCTAACGATGCCTTTACCGCCGAAAGTGCCACCTATAAGCAGGCCATGACCGCCTATTACACCGCCTACCAGCAGTATTCCTCGCAGGCCTCAAGCGCTAGCTCCAAGTGGACCGAGTATGCTAACGGCCTCTATGCCAAGGCCAACATCAGCATCTACGGCCTGTTTGCGTAAGATCTGTCTGCACTACTGCGCGCTAACCGATCTACCTGATTAAGCCCGCTAGAACGACAAAGTTCTAGCGGGCATTTTGTTACCGAAACCACTAGGATAGGACTTGCGCCCGTGCAAGTGCTTCATCGGGTATCCTCAATTCATCCTGGAAAACGGCCGTAAACGATTGCAAATAACCGGTGAACGGTCAAAAACTACCGTTCACCGATAATTTCTAAACTGGTTCTAACTGGTATTAAGTCAAAAAGACCAATTCACAAATCTTCACAATGACCTGCATTTTTTCTACACGCCATTTTTAGCCACCCTGCGTTGTTTAGACACGAAAAAAGTTCCGATCTTTCGTCAAATCATTTCGAAACGGTTTCAAAATCGCAGGTAGAAGTGTTAATGAGCGGTAAACGGTCGATTTTTCGCCGTGAACGGTGCAAAAACGTTTTACTGTATGAATCAACGAAAGCAACCTCTTCTGTGGTGATATAGTGACAACAACACGTCACGTGGTTACTACCAGTTGAGAAACCACTGGTCTTCAAAGAACGCTTTCCAAGAAGCTTTAAGGGCACCCGCCCGCTGGCTTCCGAAAACTATCGGACTCAGATCGTACACACCTTCGGAAGGGAAATTTGAATGGTTGGCTTTATTCTTACCGGTCATGGACAGTTCGCACCCGGCATCGCAAGCGCTATCGCTATGGTCGCTGGTGATCAGCCCGCTTTTACCGTCGTTCCTTTTGAGGGCGACCAGGCTGCTTCCTACGGTGAGGATCTCCGCGCCGCTATTACCGCCATGCGCGAGGAGTGCGATGGCGTGCTCGTCTTTACCGACCTGCTTGGTGGTACCCCGTTCAACCAGGCAATGATGATTGCCCAGGATGTCGACAACGTCGAGATTCTGACTGGAACTAACCTTCCCATGGTTATTGAGCTTCTGTTCCTCCGCGGCAACGCCACGCTCGCCGAGCTTGGCGAGCAGGCCGTGACCGTTGGCCAGACGGGCATCACCGCCCAGACGGTCGCTTCCGTCGCTGGTGCCGAGGAAGAGGATATCTTCGGCGACGAGGACGGCATCTAATGGCCGATTTCGGAGCCAACGTCCTGAGCTCTTCGGTCGCTCTTTTGGGCCTGCTTGTCATCATGGGCTTGATTTACACCATCTGGTCGCAAATCAACATGAAGAAGAAGCAGAAGTACTTCAAGGAGCTGCACACCGAGCTCAAGCCGGGTCAGGAGGTTCTTTTCGCCGGCGGTATCTACGGAACCGTCAAAGGCATCGAAGGCGAAAAGGTCCAGATCAAAGTCCGATCCGGAGCCGTCGTAGATGTTTCGCGTTACGCGATTCAGGAGATCAAGTAACTGTCGTCAGCAAATAACGAAAGGAAGCTGATCAACATGGCAGAACCCAACATTCTTCTTACCCGCATCGATAACCGACTGGTCCATGGTCAGGTCGCTACCCAGTGGAACTCCACCCTGGGCTCCAACCTCATCCTCGTCGCCAACGACGACGTGTCGACCAACACCATGCGTCAGAACCTCATGAAGATGGCCGCTCCCACCGGCGTCGCTACGCGTTTCTTCTCCCTGCAGAAGACCATCGACGTCATCGGCAAGGCGAGCCCGCGCCAGAAGATCTTCATCGTGGCCGAAACACCGGAAGACGTGCTTACGCTCGTCAAGGGCGGTGTGCCTATAAAGAAGGTAAACATCGGCAACATGCACATGTCGGAAGGAAAGCGCCAAGTCGCCACCTCCGTCGCAGTTAACGACGAGGATGTCGCTGCGTTTAAAGAGCTGCAGGAATTGGGGGTGGAGTTGGAGATCAGGCGCGTTCCGAGCACGCCTGTTGAGGACACGAGCAAGCTCTTCTCGTAATCCTCGTGATCCACGTTGTCAGGAGTGAAACCCTGACATTCTGTACGTGAAATCCAAAGTGCGTACATACATTTTGAAAGGAGGAGCAAGATGGAATACACGATCTTCCAGGTCGCTCTGGTCTTCATCGTCACGTTCGTCGCGGCAATCGACCAGTTTAACTTCCTCGAGTCTCTCTATCAGCCCATCGTCACCGGCGCCGTCATCGGTCTTATCCTTGGCGACCTCAACACCGGTCTTCTCGTGGGTGGTACTTATCAGCTCATGACGATCGGCAACATGCCGATCGGAGGTGCTCAGCCGCCTAACGCTGTTATCGGCGGCATCATGGCAGCCATTCTCGCTATCGCTACGGGCCTTGAGCCCAACGCGGCAGTCGGTCTTGCCATTCCGTTCGCTCTGCTTGGTCAGCTCGGCGTTACCCTGGTCTTCACGCTTATGTCGCCGCTCATGTCCTCCGCGGACAACATGGCTCACAACGCTGACACCAAGGGTATCGAGCGTCTGAACTACTTCGCCATGGCTCTGCTCGGCCTGATCTTCGCTGTCGTCGTCACCCTGTTCTTCATCGCTGGCGCTACCATCGGTCAGACCATCGCTTCCGCCATCCCGACTTGGCTGCAGACCGGTCTCTCCGCTGCAGGCGGCATGATGCGCTTCGTCGGCTTCGCCGTCCTGCTCAAGGTTATGATGAACCGCGATATGTGGGGCTTCTTCCTCATGGGCTTTGGCCTCGCACTCATCACCGTTGCCAACGATTCTCTGGCAACCCCTGCCCTGCTCATCCTCGCTCTCATCGGCTTCGGCATCGCTTTCTGGGACTTCCAGCAGCAGACCGAGCTGAAGGGTGCAGCTGTTTCTGACGGAGGTGACTTCGAAGATGGCATCTAATGAGTATGTGATCCCGGAGCACTACGAGGATCTCACTCCTGCTCCGCAGCTCGACCAGAAGACCCTCAACAAGATGGCTTGGCGCTCCTGCTTCCTGCAGGCATCGTTCAACTACGAGCGCATGCAGGCCGCTGGCTGGCTCTACTCCATCATCCCCGGTCTGGAGAAGATCCACACCAACAAGAACGACCTCGCGGCTTCCATGAGCCACAACCTGGAGTTCTTCAACACCCACCCGTTCCTCGTCACCTTTGTTATGGGTATCGTGCTTTCGCTCGAGCAGAACAAGGTTGACATCCCCACGATCCGCGCCGTCCGCGTCGCCGCAATGGGCCCGCTCGGTGGTATCGGTGACGCCCTGTTCTGGCTGACGCTCGTGCCTATCACGGCCGGCATCACCTCCAACATGGCCATCAACGGCAACGCCGCTGCGCCGATCATCTTCCTGGTGATCTTCAACGTCGTCCAGTTCGCTCTGCGCTTCTGGCTCATGAACTGGTCCTACAAGCTTGGCACCAGCGCTATTGACGCTCTGACTGCCAACATGCAGGCCTTCACGCGTGCCGCTTCCATCATGGGCGTCTTCGTCGTCGGTTGCCTGGTCGTCACCATGGGTGGCACCCAGATCAACCTCCAGATCCCCAACGGCACCACCCGTGGCCTCTCCGCCAATACCGTGATCGTCTCCGAGAAGGAGGCCGAGAACTTCACCGGTATGGAGGGCATCGATACCGAGACCGCTGAGGCCGGTACCATCGCCATGACCGATGAGGACGGCAACGCCCTCACCGCTTCCGATGCCGACGGCAACGCTGTCGAGTGCGGCGTCACCGATCTGGGCAACGGCATGGAGTCCGTTACCTACGGCACCGTCACCGAGGATCCGGTCAACTTCTCCGTTGCCGACACCCTCAACACCATCGTCCCGAAGCTCGTCCCGCTTATGCTTACGCTGCTGCTTTACTACATGTTCGCTAAGCACAGCTGGACCCCGACCAAGGGCATTCTGCTGCTCTTCGTCCTGGGCATCCTGGGCGCTGGCCCGCTTGGTCTCTGGCCGAGCATCTGGTAAGGCTCTAGCTTGAGGGGTGTGTCCCTACGCGGCTCACACCCCGACCCCTTAAGCCATGTGTATGTTAAAAGCCGCGTGCTCGAAAGAGCGCGCGGCTTTTGTTTTCTTGATGATTCGGGTGTTGCGGACTGATAATGCTTAACACCCTAGGTAGTTAGCCGAATTCGAGCAAAAGGGAGGATAGGATGGCGATCGGAGTGCGCAAACAGCCCCTATACGATCAGCTGGTCGATATTCTGACCGAAAAGATTGACCATGAATATCATGCCGGTGACATGATTCCTTCCGAGCGCGAATTATCGGAGCGCTATGGTCTCTCGCGCACCACAGTGCGCCTGGCCCTGCAGGAGTTGGAACGCTTGGGGCTGGTGGTTCGGCAGCACGGTCGCGGCACCTTTGTGACTGACCGTTCGGCAAAGGTAACCAATCTTACGCAGTCCTACAGCTTTACCGAGCAGATGCGTGCGATGGGTCGCGAACCAGAGACCACGATTCTCGATTTTTGCGAGATGGAGGCCGATAAGAATCTGGCCGAGCATATGGGGTGCCGCATCGGCGACCGTATCTTTAAGCTCAAGCGCCTTCGTTCCGCCGACAACATGCCCATGATGGTCGAGCGCAGCTATCTGCCGGTGCGTAAGTTCTTGTCGCTCAAGCGTCCGCTCTTGGAGCGTAAACCGCTCTACGATGTGATTGAGCAAGATTTCCAACAAAAGATACGCGTGGCCGAAGAGGAGTTCTATGCGAGCATAGCCCGTCCCACCGACGCTCACCTTTTGGGAATCGTCGAGGGCTCGCCAGTGCTCGATTTGGTCAGGACTACGTATAACGAGTCAAACGAGGTTGTGGAGTATACGCTCTCGGTTGCTCGTGCCGACCAGTTTAAGTACAAGGTTTATCACCAGCGCAACGATTAATGATGCACTTGTTTCGTTGTGTTGATTCTTTGCAGTCAACTGGTTACTACCAGATAACCAACTGAAGTGTATAATTGCACGTCAGAGGATTACTTCTAGAGAGAGGTATTAGAAATGTTCGAGAAGAGTGTCGAGGAGCTCACTGAGCTCGGCGCCCAGATCACCACGGCCGAGATTGCCCAGCAGCCCGAGCTTTGGCGTGATACGCTCAACATCTACCGCGAGAACAAAGAGGCCATCGAGGCCTTTCTGGCTGAGGCTCGCGCTATGGGCGAGGGCCGTCTGTCCGTTGTCTTCACCGGTGCCGGTACGTCCGACTATGTTGGCGATACCTGCGCCCCGTACCTGCGTCACGCTGGCAACACTGATCTCTACGACTTTAAGCCCATCGCCACGACCGATATCGTGAGCGCCCCGCGCGACTTCCTGCGCGCCGAGGATCCCACGCTCGTGGTTTCCTTTGCCCGCTCTGGCAACAGCCCCGAGAGCCTTGCCGCCGTCGCCGTTGCCAAGGAGCTCGTCCACAACGTCAAGTTCCTCAACATCACCTGCGCTCCCGAGGGCAAGCTCGCTGTCGAGTCCGCTGATGACCCCAATGCGCTGACGCTGCTCATCCCGCGCGCCAACGACAAGGGCTTCGCCATGACCGGTTCTTACACCTGTATGACCCTGCTCTCTACCCTCATCTTTGACGAGGCTTCCGACGAGCAGAAGGCCGAGTGGGTCGAGACCATCGCCAAGATGGGCGAGGAGGTCATCGCTCGTGAGCCCGAGGTCGCCGATTACCTGGCTGGCGACTTCAACCGCGTGACCTACTTGGGTTCCGGCTCCTTCGGTGGCCTTGCCCAGGAGAGCCAGCTCAAGATCCTCGAGCTCGCTCACGGTCTGGTCGCTACTTCCTACGACACCTCTATGGGTTATCGTCACGGACCCAAGTCCTTCGTCGACGACAAGACCCTCGTGTTCGTGTTCGTCAACAACGATGCCTACACCCGTCAGTACGATATCGACATCCTCAACGAGATCGGTGGCGACAAGATCGCTCAGCACACCGTTGCCGTTCAGCAGGATGGCGCTACCGTCTACGAGGGCGAGTCCTTCACCTTTAAGGGCTATGAGGCACTCCCCGAGGGCTACCTTGCCCTGCCGTTCGTGATGTTTGCCCAGGCCATCAGCCTGCTCAACTCCGTGCGCGTGGGCAACACGCCCGATACGCCGAGCCCCACCGGCACGGTCAACCGCGTGGTTAAGGGCGTGACGATTCACCCCTTCACCGCTTAATCGCGTCCCCCCTGTAAGGGCGCCCGTCCGCTCATAACGGCGGGCGGGCGCTTTTTGTTTTCACTTGGACCGGGTATAAGCATCACCACAGTCAACTGCTTTAGAAGCAAGGAGTGCATATGAGCACGTACGCAATTAAGGCTGACAAGTTCTTCTTGCCGGCAGGTCCGCAGCTGGGCGGCTATCTTATGGTCGAGGATGGCGTCTTTGGCGCCTGGCAGGCCGACGAGCCCTCTTGCGAGATTAAGGATTACACGGGATCGTGGATCGCACCGGGTATGGTCGACACCCACATCCATGGCTTCTATAACCACTCGACTACCGATAACGATCCCGAGGGCATCGATATCAGCTCGACCGAGCTCGCCCGTCGCGGCACCACCAGCTGGCTGCCCACGACGTTCACCGATGGCGTCGAGCAGATTAAGGACGCCTGCGCCGCCATCGCCCAGGCGGACGAGGGTCGCGGCCCCGACTTCTGCGGTGCTCGCATTCAGGGCATCTACCTGGAAGGCCCTTTCTTTACCATGAAGCACGTGGGCGCGCAGAACCCCGCTTATCTGATCGACCCCTCCGAGGAGGTCTTCGATCAGTGGCAGGAGGCTGCGGGCGGTCGCATCGTTAAGAGCGCCATGGCGGCCGAGCGCGACGGTGCCGCTGCTTATGCGGCTGCTCTGAACGCCAAGGGTGTGGTGACCAGCATCGGTCACTCCGACGCCACCTACGATGAGTGCATCGCTGCCATCAACGCCGGTGCCAGCTGCTTTACGCATACCTATAACGGCCAGCGCGGGCTGCATCACCGTGAGCCCGGTGTCGTGGGTGCTGCTATGTCCACGTCCGAGACTTACGCCGAGATCATCTGTGACGGCAAGCACGTAAACCCTGCCGCCATCAAGGCGCTGCTGCAGGCCAAGGGCTGGCAGCACACGGTACTCATCACCGACTGCCTGGGCTGCGGCGGCATGCCCGAGGGCAGCTACACCAGCGGCGGCATGGACGTCATCATGAAGGACAACCTGTGCTGGCTCGCCGATGGCAAGAGCATTGCCGGTTCGGTGCTCACGCTTGCCCAGGGCGTCAAGAACATCGTCGACTGGGGCATCGCCAGCGCCGATATCGCCATTCGCATGGCAACCGAGGTGCCGGCACGCTCCGCGCACATCGAGGATAAGTGCGGCAGCATCATGCCGGGTCGCGACGCCGACTTTGTCGTGTTCGACCATGAGCTCACCCTCGTCGAGACGTATGTTGGCGGCCAGAGCGTCGGCAACGCCTTTACCGAGTAACGAAAGAAAAAGACGGCGGGCCCGAATCTGCTCGGACCCGCCGTATGGGTTAAACGCTCAAAAGCACCTTTACAGTTACAGCTTGTTAGCGATCTTCTTTGCCGTGCGCTTAACGCCGGCCACCAGGCCTCCTGCAGGATGCTCCTTTTCGTAGGCTAGACGCTTCTCGCGCTTGGCGTACTCTTCGACGATGATGTCTCCATACTCGTCTTCGATCTTGTCGAAGAAGTCGACGGCACCCTTAATTTCCTCAGCGGTCGGGTGCCCCTTTTGGACCCCGCCGGTGAGTTTGAACGGCCCCCACGTATCAAAGCCGGGGCAGCCGTAGACACCCATAAAGATGGCCTGCCTCATGCGGCAGATGCCATCGATATCCTTGCCGTACCACTTGTTTTTGCCACCGTAGGTCATAAGGCCAAACACCTTGTCCTGCGGCTGCAGCACGTTAGTGAGCACGCGTGCCATGTCCTTGTCGATCTCGGAGTAATAGATGCCCGTGGCGACACCAATCAGATGGTATTCGTGCAGGTTGGGATACTCGTTTTTGCCGAGCGTTTTCACGTCGAGGGTATCGATTTCGGGGTGCGCCTCGACGATGGCGTCCACGAGCTTTTTCGTATTGCCGTGGTGGCGTGAGGCATAAAGAATGATGGTTCGCATAAGAAGGCCTTTCAGCTGTAATTGCATCAATGTCTGTATGGTACCCCGTTACATGACCGGGATACCGGACGCATCGATGAGCGTGCGGGTTTGTTCTATGGTTAGGATTGAAACGGGCGCTTGCGTGAAATAAAGCAGTTGTTCGAAAGGATGGGTAATGGAATACGCTCTTTCCAACGATTCGATTTCTATTAAGGTTTCCACTGCCGGCGGCTCGTTTACCTCGATTGAGGCCGACGGTCGCGAGTATTTGTGGCAGGGCGACCCCGCAGTATGGTCCGGTCAGGCGCCGGTCTGCTTCCCGATTTGCGGAGGTCTGCGCGACGGCAGCGCCATGACGTTCGCTGGGCATCATGTGAAGCTCGCCCGCCACGGGTTTGCGCGTAAGCAGGAGTGGAAACTGCTGAGCCAAAGCACGAACGAGCTGGCTGTGTGTCTGGCATCCGAGGATAACGCTGCATTGCTGAGCGATTATCCGTATCCGTTTAAGCTCGTCGCCCGCTATACGCTCGAGGACGCTGCCGTGCGCGTCTCCTATGAGGTGACCAACGAGGGCACCGAGGACATGCCGTTCTTTATCGGTGGACACCCCGGCTTTAGGTGCCCGCTCGACGAGGGCGAGGCCTATACGGACTACGAGCTACGCTTCGAGAAGGACGAGGCGGCGGAGCTTTGCACTGCCGTCCCCTCGACTGGCTTGATTGACGTGACCAACCGCTCCAAGAACCCCATGGTGGGAAAGACGCTGCCCCTGTCGCACGAGCTCTTCGATTTTGCGGAGACCATCTTTGACGTGCTCGAGAGCCGCCAGGTCACGCTTTCCAAAAAGGGCGAGGACAAGGGCGTTCGCCTGAGCTTTGAGGGCTTCCCATATCTCATTGTGTGGAGCAAGCCCGAGGGTGATTTTGTGGCAGTTGAGCCTTGGGGCGGCCTTTCGACCTGCTCCGATGAGGATGACGTGCTTGAGCATAAGCGCGGCTGCCTTGTCGCCAAGCCCAAGGAGACCGTCGTTCGCTCGTTCACGATTGAGATTCTGTAATTCCGTTTTGTCGACTCGTATCGCGAGGCACAAGGAGCCTGCGAGATAAGGAGCTAAAAATGATCCTCACCGTTACGATGAACCCGTCCGTCGATACACGCTATCAGCTCGATGAGCTCATTATCGACGACGTTAACCGTGTGACGCCCGAAAAGACCGCCGGCGGCAAGGGTCTCAACGTGGCCCGTGTACTGGGTCAGCTGGGCGACGACGTTGTGGCAACCGGTCTACTCGGCGGCCACATGGGCGCCTACATGGCCGAGCTCATGGATGCCAACGGCATTAAGAATGATTTTGTACCCATCAAGGGCGAGACTCGCATTTGCCTTAACATCCTCCACGCCGGCAACCAGACCGAGCTACTCGAGAGCGGCCCGACGATTGCCCCCGAGGAGCTCGATGCCTTTACCGCCAAGTTCGCCGAGCTTGCGAGCAAGGCCGCTGTCGTTACCATCTCGGGTTCGCTGCCCCGTGGTGTCGAGGCGGGCTACTACGCCAAGATCACGGGTATTGCCGAGAACGCCGGCGCCAAGGTGCTGCTCGATACCTCGGGTGCTTCGCTCGAGGCCGCCCTTAAGTCCGAAATTAAGCCCGAGCTGGTCAAGCCTAACCTGACCGAGATTAACGGCCTTCTGGGCACGAGCTTTACCACCGACGATGTGGACGAGCTCCGCGCCGCGCTCGCCTCTGATGCCCGCTTCTCCGATATCCCCTGGGTCGTCGTGTCCATGGGCGCTGCCGGCTCCGTGGGCTTCCATAATGGCCGTGCATTCCGCGCCAAGACCCCCGATATCCCCGCCGTTAACGCTACGGGCTCTGGCGATTCGACCATTGCCGGCTTCGCGCATGCGATTGCTGCTGGCGCGGATGACGAGACGGTGCTGCGTACCGCCAACACCTGCGGCAAGCTCAATGCCATGGATCCCATGACCGGCCATCTGGTCATGGACCGTTGGGACGAGGTCTACAACGGCGTTGTCGTGACCGAGCTGTAAAAGCCTGGGCGTCGGCCCCGGCATTGCTTGCTAGCCCATGTCGACGACAAGTGCGGTAGCATTATGCTGGGGCGCGACGCCGAGTTTGTCGTGTTCAATCCCGACCTTACCCTGGTCGAGGCGTATGTGGGTGGCAACAGCATCGGTAACGCGTTTGCCGATTAGCCGCCAAAGAAGCGATCCGAGAGGGGATTTAGATGATTTACGGTGCATTGGGCGATATCGAGGAGTACCGCGGAATGCTCAAGGGCCTCGACGTGCTGATCGACTGGCTCGAGGAGAACGACCCGGCACAGCTCGAGGTCGGCAGCCATCCGATTTTGGGTGAGAAGGTCTTTGCGAACGTCATGTCTCCCACGACGCGTCCCGAGGCCGAGGCTCACTATGAGACGCATCAGCGCTATCACGACCTGCAGATCGACGTCGAGGGTCGCGAGGCCTTTAAGGTCGCCACGGGCAGCCTGACGCTGGTTCAGGAGTTTGACGAGAAGGACGACTACGATCTGGTCGATTCCGACGCTTCGATCGCCGGCGATCTTGCCGACGATAAGTTTGCACTGTTCGTTGCCGGCGAGCCTCACATGCCCACGCTCGAGTTCCCGGGCGATGGCGCACAGCCGGTCAAGAAGATTTGCTTTAAGCTGCTTGCAGATGCTTACTGGGAGGAGTAGCGAACTGCTCGGCTGAGCTGCTCGTCTGATGGCGTGATCCCCTTAGGGAAAACACGCCAGGACCCCGCCAAGCGTTTTTTCCCTAGGGAAATCACGTTTGGCGGGGTTTTCGGTTTTTTGAATAGGGAAGCCTCATTTATTTGCGAAGAACATCGGCTAGCCGCAGGATTGAAATCATCGACCGATAAGTGAGTTCCACTTTTTCGCCCGCAAGCAGTCGTTTCGAGCCAATCTCATCTAGCCCCACAAGCCGAGAAAACAGCGGGCCGCTCATCGTTCCCTCGTCAATTGATTCCCTTATGGTCTTCAAAACGTCCGTATCATGAAGCGATGCCGAGCTGTAGGGGGCAACACGAGCGGAACTCTCAATTAACGACGAGACAAAAGGATGGAGATGCTTTGGACATAGTCCATCAAACACCACATCCCCATTGTCGTTCGAGCCGACCAGGCGCCAAGTATAATGATCGACCCAGTCATCTCCGTCATATATGGCGTCCATGAGCAACTTCCCGTCTAGAGAGAGAAACCTATTTGGACATCGGGGCGCAAGACCGCAATCCATATCGGGCCTGCAGCAGCTCCAACCCAACGCACCACATAGGTTCCCTTTCGTACATGTGTATCAATCTGCCCCGAAATGCCGGTGAATGCAATTCCAGACCCGTTTGTCGGATAGCAATCGACGTATTTTTGTTTTCCGCTCACAACCTTGTATAGATATATCGTTCCAGCAAAAGAGAAGGGATCGTTCGCAATTTTGTCCGGAAGAACTTGCCACCTCAAAATCCCGCTACCAATATGGTCAAGCTTGACCGTTCCGCCGTCCCCCTCAAAAGTGGCAAGGGGATTTACCCCAGACTGAGAGTCGGCATCGCCCTCCTTAGCAGTTATCAGCAGGCTGCCCGTATAAGACTGCTGAGGCTCACCTTCAGGACAGGCAGCCTCGGCCCAAGAAGGGCCACTCAGGCAGAACAGTCCGAGCAGCATCATTACCAACAAAAGAAAACCCTTAGTTCTTTTCATCTATATCGCCAATATCTCTCGACATTTGTATATTGTGACTATTTTAGATCTATATGGCCAATTTGAGCCCTCACCATGGCAATTGTTGCAGCTGGGTTTCTTTTCATTAAGATTTCACTTTGGTAAATCCCCGCCCCTAAGCATTAAACCCGAAGTCCACCGAGTGGGCCGCCGTTGACGTGGCGATGTTTGGATTGGCGCGCACGCACTCAAAATCGGCAACAAAAAAGCCGCCCGAAGGCGGCTATCTTGTGTAATGGAGCCAGCGACCGGGCTCGAACCGGTGACCCCCGCTTTACGAGAGCGGTGCTCTACCAACTGAGCTACGCTGGCGGCCATATGATGACGCAACTGAGGCGTCAACGGCTGTCTATGATACGGGACATCACACATCCGCGCAAGTGTTCTGACGGCTTTTCTCACTTTAAATGCACTAATATTAGAGGCGTGATGTCTGCAGTGCCCATTTGTTACTTGACCTGCTGTTGAGTTGGTGGTCGACGTCCCGCTCGTATGGGTCTCAAACAGAATGGGGCAGCCATGGCTCAACCCAAGATTCTTCTTACGCGTATCGATGACCGTTTCATTTACGGGCAAGACGTTGAGCTGTGGAACGAAGCCGTGGGTTCCAACCTTGTCCTAATCGTCAACGATGAGATCGCGGCGGATTCGCGCCAATGGGCACCAATGAGGGTGGCGGTGCCAGAAGGCGTTTGGACGCGGTTTTTCTCGGTGCAAAGGACTATCGACATCATTCATACCGCAACGCCGCGTCAATGGATCTTGATCATAGTGGCCTCACCCGCCGATGCGCTCGCGCTGGTTAAGGGTGGTGTGCCAATAACCAAGATCAGCATTGGCCATATGCAGGCAGGGGAGGGCAAGCGCTCTGCAACGCCTACCATTGCCGTAGACGATACGGACATCGCCGCCTTCAAAGAGTTGCAAAAGCTCGGCATAGAGCTAGAAATCCGCTATCTCCCCAGTTCCGCCCCCGACCCCATTGGCAATCTGTTCAACTGATCCCTTGGGGACGGAGGAAAACGGATCATTTTGCCCTTGCGAGGGACGCGTGCGATGCCGCCTGTCAAAAACTATGCCCATTTACTACGTTTGATTGGCTATCGTCGAGCATGTCGAATTTGAGATAAACAAAACCGCAGGTATACTGCTCACAAATGTAACAAAAACCGGTGCATGGTCGAGCATCCCGGGCTAAACGTAGTAAATGGGCATAGTTTTGATATGTCACTCATACAGTCACAGAAAAAACGAGCCTAAAAGATGAAAAAGCGCCCGCTGGCGGTGGTGCCGGCGGGCGCTGCTGTGCGATATGTCGCGTTGCGGGCTTAGTGCCTCATAAAGTGGTATTCGATCACATTGCTGTAGGGATGGCCCGGGCCCACAATGCCCTGCGGGAACAGGGGCTGGTGCGGCGTGTCGGGGTACATCTCGGCCTCGAGGGCAAAGCCGGCGCCCCAGCCATAGTTGGCATCGTCCTTGGCGTGCTCGTCGCCCAGCCAGTTGCCGGTGTAGAGCTGCACGCCCGGGGCAGTGGTGTAGTAGTCCATCTCACGACCGGTCCACATCTCCTCGACGTGCATCGCGCGGCGCAGGTTGCGGCCGTACTGATAGCCATCGATGCACAGGCAGTGATCGTAGCCACGGGCCTGCTTGATCTGCGGGTCGTCGGCCTCCATGCCGGGTGCGACGGGGCGAAGCTCGCGAAAGTCAAACGGTGTTCCCTCGACCGGAGCAATCTCGCCGGTGGGGATGTTCTGCTCGTTAATGGGCAGGTAGTGGGCGGCGTTGGCGACAAAGAAATGTTCGCAGTCCATGTCGGCGTTATGGCCTGCAAGGTTAAAGTACGTGTGGTTGGTCATGGACACGTAGGTGGCGCGGTCGCTCTCGCAGCCATAATCGATGCGGAAGACGCCGGTGCGCGTAACGGTAAACACGGCCGTAAAGGTTCGGTTGCCGGGCAGGCCCAGCTCGCCATCCTTAAGCGAGGTGGTCATGCGCACGGCGTTATGGACCTCGTCGAGCTCAACATCCCACACACGTTTGTGCAGGCCGTGCTCAAGGTCGCTGTGCAGGTTGTTGGCGCCCTCGTTGGCGGGCATATGCCAGTCCGTGCCGTCGATGGCGATCGTGGCGCCAGCGGTGCGGTTTGCCACGGGGCCGATGGTCGCACCAAAGCAGGCGGGGTTGTCAAAGTAATCCTCGAGCTTATCAAAGCCCAGCACCACATCGCGTACGTTGCCGGGAATGTCGGGCACATCGATGCCCAGCACGGTGGCGCCATAGTCCATAATGCGAACGCAGATCTCGGGCCCGTTGAGGGTGTAGCGATGAACGGGGGTACCGCACGGCGCGGTGCCGAAAAGCTCGGAAGTGATCATTTGGTTCCTAACATCGAGGTATTCCGACAAACTGTAGCGCGAACAGGCGAGATTATCACTACACCCCACTAAAGCTGGGGGTATTTTTCTCAAAAAAGTGATGATTGGAGCTGTGCGGGCGTTCATTTTTGACGCGTACGAGTCTGATACAATTTGTTCGTTACTGTTTGAATGATATGCGCGCAAAGAACGGCGAGGATTCATCGTGATTAAGGCAGAGCGACAGGATAAGGTTCGTCAGCTGCTCGAGGAGCAGGGCACGGTCTCGGTCAAAGAGATTTCGGATGCGTTGGGCGTTTCGGACATGACGATTCGCCGCGACCTCGAAGAACTTGCGAGCCTAGGCGAGATTGAGCGCGTGCACGGCGGAGCCCGCAGTGCACAGGGCCGTCCGCACGCTATGTTGCGCCATGAGTATTCGCACAGCGAAAAGCGCACTAAGCATGCCGAGGAAAAGCTGCAGATTGCGCGCCGTGCTGTGGAGCTTATCGAGGAGGGCTCGACCATCTTTTTGGGCACGGGCACCACGGTTGAGCAGATGGCCTCGATGCTGCCGACGTTTCGCCTGCGCATTGTGACCAATTCGCTTTCGGTGTTTAACCTGCTCGAGGCGCGCGAAGACTGCGAGCTGTGCCTCGTGGGCGGTATGTACCGTCGCCGCACCGCCGCTTTTGTGGGACCAACGGCCGAGGATACCCTGCGCGCGCTGGGCATCGATGCGGCGTTTATCGGCGCCAACGGTATCTTGGACGGTGACGTATCCACGTCCAACATGGACGAGGGCCGTATCCAGCAGCTCGCCTTTAGCAAGGCGGACTCGCGCTATCTGATCGCCGACTCCAGCAAGATCGGCAAACGTGACTTCTACACCTTCTGCCGCCTGGACAGCTTGGACGCCGTGGTGTGCGAGCCGGATATTGCCGACGAGAACCGCGCCGCCATCGAGGAGCACACGCAGGTCATCTGCTAGCGAGCGTTGCCGGAGATATTGTTTGTTGTGACCTTTGCAATGGTCGGTATTTTTGTAACTATAAGCTCATTTAAAGCTCGGTATTTTTGTATTATTAGATATATCTGAAGGTCGGTATTTTTGTAAACTAGCACGTAAATTATGCTGAGGTGAGATTATGTTTAAACGGAAGGCATATGATCGTCTGCAGGAGTGGAAAGAACGCTCGCAAGGGCGCACTGCGGTGCTTATTGAGGGTGCAAGACGCGTTGGCAAAACGACGCTCGTCAAGTGCTTCGCGCAAAATGAATACAAGGATTATCTGTACATTGACTTTTCGGCTGCTAGCAAAGCCACGCTCGATATATTTCTGAACCATCGTGAAGATGTCGATCTTTTTTTACGCATGCTTCAGCTGCAGTATGGTAAGGCCCTCGAACCGAGAGAGTCGCTGGTCATTTTTGATGAAGTGCAGCGGTTTCCCATCGCGCGCGAATACATAAAGCATCTTGTAGAAGACGGCAGATTTGATTACATCGAGACAGGCTCTCTTGTCTCCATCAAAAAGAATGTCGATAGCATTGTCATACCGTCAGAGGAAGAAAGAATCCCTCTCGAGCCCCTCGATTTTGAGGAGTATCTTTGGGCGACCGGAAAAGATCTTTATGCAGAAGAGATCCGTAAAGCGCGCGAATCTCGGACCGCGCTTCCGGACGGCGTTCATGCGACGTGCATGAGATTATTTGATGAGTATATGCTTGTCGGTGGTATGCCTCAGTCGGTCGACTCCTTTGTGGCAGAGAATGATTTTAGAGGATGCGACAGGGTTAAACGGCAGATTATCGCACTGTACAGGGAGGACATTGCCAAGTTTGGAGGTTCGGACGCTAGACGTGCGCGGGCGGTTTATGACGATATTCCGGGTCAATTATCTGCGGCAAATAAACGGTTCAAATTTGACAGCGTGGAGAAGGGGTCCCGTTTTGAGACATATGAGTCGGCGTTAATCTGGCTTGAGGATGCGCGACTGATTAACCGTTGCTATTTATGCAGTGATCCGAGCGTGGGTTACCGCCTGCACGAGGACGCGTCTTCGCTTAAATGCTATATGGCGGACACGGGATTGCTCGTGAGCTTGGCGTTTGATGATGGTCCGGACCTTATGGATGTTCATAGAGACATTCAATTTGGAAGAATTTCAATTAATAAAGGAATGCTAATCGAGAACATCGTGGCGCAGCAGCTTAAGAGTCTGGGGCATTCGCTTTTTTATTACAGCTGGCAGGAGCCTTCCAAAACAGAGGGGAGTCGGCCCAGAACGCGTGAAATTGATTTTCTTGTTTCGCGCGGCTTTGAAGACGCGGCTGGAAAACCGCGGGTCACTCCTGTTGAAGTTAAATCTTCCAAATCGTATTCAACAATCTCGCTTGACGATTTCGGCAGACGATTCGAACGACGAGTCGGAGAAGAGATAGTTCTTCACCCAAAACAGCTCAGGGCTGAAGGGCATAGGATATATCTACCTCTGTATATGACGATCTTTATCTAATCGGTGGAATGCGGCCAAAAAGGGGGCATGCGGCTGAGATTGTCAGCCCGGTCTTTTTTATTTGTCTCGATCTGTAACAGCTAGGGGCGAAAACACAAGCTAGTTGTTACAGATTTAGATTGAAGGGATTGGCTCGCACGTTTATCTAAATCTGTAACAACTAGACGTCCAAAACCGGGTTAAGTGTTACAGATTTAGATATTTCGGCCCGGCCTCCACGTTTGTCTCAATCTGTAACAGGTGGGACCGAAAAACTCGGCTAGATGTTACAGATTGAGACAAACGGACCTCGACCCGCTCAAAAACAAAAAAGACCGGGGGCGGCGCGCCGTGTGACGTGCCGCCCCCGGCTGAGAAATGGGGACAAGTTATGTGAGCGGGGCATCTCGCTAGTCGCAAGTCGCTAGTCCAGACGACGGGTCTGCGCCACGTGCTTGTACCAGTAGGCGCTTGCCTTGGGCGTGCGCTTTTGGGTCTCAAAGTCCACGTAGAAGAAGCCGTAGCGCTTGTTGTAGCCGTTGGTCCAGGAGAACTGATCCTGCAGGCTCCACAGGAAGTAGCCGCCCACGTTGACGCCCACCTCCATGGCCTTGAGCAGCCAGCGCAAGTGCTGCTCGATGTAGTCGATGCGCGGCTGGTCGTCCACAAAACCGTCCTTGTAGGGGTCCTTGTAGCCCATGCCGTTCTCGGTGATGAAGATCTGCTTGTAGTTGGGGTAGCGCTGCTTAATGTAGACGAGCAGATCGAACAGGCCCTCGGGATAGATGATCCAGTCCCAGTCGGTGGTGGGGATGCCGGGCTTGTTCACATGCTCGCCAATACCCTTAACGCGCCAGCGGCCGGTGCCCTTCTCGCCCGTACCGTTGTGGTGCAGGTCGTTCTCGCCATCGTAAGCCTTGAGGAAGCGGCACTGGTAGTTGTTAACGCCCAAGTAGTCGTTGTAGAGCGCTGCTTCGCGCATAATCTCGAGGTCCTCGTCCAGGATCTCGATGGTGCCGCCCGAGATGGCGGCCAAGCGGTTGGCGCACTCGAGGGTGTCGGGCGCGTAGTCGCCGCGGAAGGTAGCGTCGAGCAAAAACTGGTTTTGCAGCACGTGCTCGTTGTTGGCGGCTTTGATGTCGGCGGGGTCGTTCTCGTTGAGCGGGTACTTGAACTCCAGCGACTGGATGACGCCGATCTTGCCCTTAAAGCCGCCGTTGTGGAAGGCCAGCACGGCCTTGGCGTGGGCGAGCATCATGTTGTGCTCGCACTGGAAGGCCTCGGCCAGATGCGCCTTGACGCCGCCGGGGAAGGTGCCCTCGATGTAGGTGTTGGAGGCGTCCGCCCAGATCTCGTTAAAGGTGAACCAATAGGTCACCTGGTCGGCGTACTCCTTAAAGCAGAAGGTGGCAAAGTCCACAAAGGCGTCGATGGTCTCGCGGTTGAGGAAATCGCCCTTCTCAAAGAGGGGAAGCGGCGTATCAAAGTGATGCAGCGTGACAAACGGCTCAACGTGGTGCTTGTGGCACTCGGCGAAAAGGTCGTGGTAGAACTGGACACCCTCGGGGTTGATCTCGCCGGTGCCGTTGGGGAAGATGCGGCTCCAGGCAATGGAGAGGCGAATGCCGTTGATGCCAAACTCCTCGCACAGCTCCAGGTCGACGGGGTACTGGTTGTAGAAGTCCGAAGCGGGATCGGGGGAGAAACGGCCTTGGGCTTCCAGAAAGTCGTCCCAGGCAACCTTGCCCTTACCGTGAGTGCGGGTCTCGCCCTCTACCTGGTAGGCAGCAGTGGCGCCGCCAAAGACAAAGTCCTCGGGAAACTGCGCAGGCGGATTGGTGACGCTAGCAGGATTAACGGACATGATGATCCAATCGTCTAAATCGAAGGGCCAACCGGCTGTTGATGGTCGGCTGGCCCTGGGCGTTACTTACTTCGATAGTTGCTCGGAGACGAAGGCGAGAGACTTGTCGCCGTTCTGGGAGAGCTCGATGTACTGCTTGCCACGGCAGGCGACGCACTTGTTGCCCACACGCTCGCAGTCTTTCTGCAGGTCGGCCAGGTAGCTGGCTGCCTGCGGGGCCAGGACGACCAGGTCAAAGTCGGGGAGCATGTCGACGTGGTTGCCATAGGCTTCGGCAGCGGTCTCCAGATTGATGCCGCGCTCCTTGGCAGCCTTGGCCAGCGCGTTGGCGAGCAGACCCGAGGTTCCGCCACCCTGGCAGAGCACGAGCACGCGCTTGCCGTTGAGGTCGCTGGCGGTCGTTGCCTCGGCAGCGGGTGCTGCAGAAGCGGCAGGGGCGTCGGCCTTCACGGCCTCGGCTGCGGCGCCGGCGGCAACGCTCTTGGCATCGGCCTTGCCCTGGAAGGCGTCGTTGAGCTTGGCGGCCTTCTCGGCGTTCTTGGCGGTGAGCTCCTCCTGGGAGATCTCGGCCTCCTCGGCGCACTTCTGGGCGTCATAGGCACGGAAGAACGGGTAGTACAGGACGAAGTCGACGACCAGGATGAGGGCGAGCATCACAAAGGCGAGCGGCTGGAAGCCCAAGCCCATGATGGTGCCGATGGGGCCGGGAACGGTCCAGGGCAGGGTGTACATAAAGCCGTTCATGCCCAAGAAGTCGATAAAGATCTTGAGGATCCAGATGTTGGCGATCGGGGCAAAAACAAACGGGACAAAGAAGACGGGGTTGAGCACGATAGGCGCGGCGAACAGCAGCGGCTCGTTGACAGCAAAGCAGACCGGGACGATGGCGGCCTTACCGACGGCGCGCATCTCCTGAGACTTGGCCAGGAAGCAGAACATAAAGACCAGGACGAGCGTGGCACCGGTGCCGCCCATGCAGACGACGAAGTACTGGGCACCCTGGGTCAGGACAGCGGAAGCGTGCTGGCCGGCCTGGAACGCAGCCAGGTTGTCGGTCATGTTGGCAACGAGAGCGGCGGCGATGGCGGGCTCGACGATCGAGGGGCCGTGGACGCCGACGAACCAGAAGAGGCTCATGGCACCGTAGATCACAGCGAGGCCGATGTAGCCGTCGGCGGCGGTGAACAGGGGCTGGAACACCTGGATGACGCCCTGGGCAAAGCAGAAGCCAAAGGCAGCGCGGAAGACGATGTCAAAGACCCAAAAGACGGTGATGCAGACGGAGAAGGGGATGATGTCCTTAAAGGTCTGCGAAATGTTGGGCGGAACCTGCTCGGGCATCTTGACGGTGATGTTGCGCTTGATAAAGAACTTGTAGATGATGCCAGTCACAAACGCAGCGATGAAAGCAGTCAGCAGGCCCTTGGAACCAAGGTAGGTGGTGTTGAAGCCGCTGGCGGCGTCCGTGGCGATCGTGTCGCTCGAAAGGAGCAAGAAGCCGATGATGGCCGCGCACATGCACGAGATGAAGTTGATCTGGTTGTTCTTGGGCAGATCACGGTTCTGGGCGTCGGCGAAGTGCTTGGCCGTGGTGGCGGCGCAGGCGATGGCCAGGATGCCCATGGAGTAGTTGTAGCACTTCCACAGGGCGTTGTTGATGTCATCGGGCCAGTAGAAACCCCAGATGTTGGGGACCGAGGCTACCAGGCAGAAGATGGACGAGAAGATGATGATGGGGATGACGGAGATAAAGCCGTCGCGGATCGCCTTGAGGTACTTGTTGCGGGCGATCGCGTTGAAAAAGGGTTGGCCCTTTTCGATGATGGCGATGAGTTGCTCCATGCAATGCTCCTAAGAGTCGGTGGGTTAGCAACGATGGTAACTTTTGGCGTTCGGTTGCCAAAATGTTGACGTTGCCATTTTGCGACACAAAAAAAAGACGCGAACTGATGGTTCCTGTGCCTGCGAACCGTCGATTCCTTATGCGTAAACGTTTGAGCCGCCCGGTGGCTCTGTGTTTGCACAATGGCAACGTTAACATTTGGACTACAAAAGCCGTTCGGGGAAGCAAAAATGTCGGTGAACGGTAGGTTTTGGGTGGTGAGCGTATGGCGGAGGAGGCGTTAGATATACTTAAAGACGTTTCATGTGACTGCGTAGGGTGCCACCAATGGCATCGTTGACATAGAAAGATCGACCTATGGCCGCTGTTAAAAAATCGGTTTCCGTTAAGGACGTGGCGCGTCTCGCGGGCGTCTCGGAGCAGACAGTCTCGCGTACGGTGCACGATTCGCCCAGCGTGCGCCCCGAGACCAAGGAGCGCGTGCGTGCCGCCATGCGCGAGCTGGGGTATCGCCCCAATTTTGCCGGTCGATCGCTGCGCCGCGGCAAGTTTAAGACCGTCGGCGTCGCCATGTTCAACATTACCGGCACCGGCAACCTCGACCGCATGGAGGGCTTTGCCGCCGCGGCCGACAAACATGGCTATGCCATCACCCTCACTAAAGTAGACGGGCATCCGTATACCCTCGAGAGCGCATCGTCGCGCATGAGCGCACTGCCGGTGGACGGCATGGTTGTGATTATGAACCGCATGCCGGCGGACTTTGGCACCTTTGAGCCGCTGCCCGGTATGCAGACGGTGCTCGTTACCATGCTGGAGCACCCGCTGTGCTCGACGGTCGATAACGACCAGTTCGATTGCTCGCGCCAGGTTGTCGAGTACTTGCTGGGGCAGGGGCACAAGACTGTGCACTTTATCTCGTGCCCCGAGCGCTCGCTTTCGGGCATGCAGCGCGAGGAGGGCTGGCGCGAGACGCTGCGCGCGCATGGTATTGAGCCGCCGCGATTCATTCGTGGCGATTGGACGGCGCAGAGCGGCTATGCTGCCGGTCAGGCTCTGGCAGACGATCCGACCTGTACGGCCATCTATGCCTCCAACGACGCCATGGCCTACGGCTGCATTCGCGGGCTCGAGTCGCGCGGGAAGCACGTGCCCCAGGACGTAAGCGTGGTGGGTGTTGACGATAGTTTGGGCGACATCGTGCCCGATCTTCGCCTGACCACGGTGCGCTTTGATAACAAGCGTGTCGGCATGTGGGCGGTCGACAAGATCGCCGGCGCCGAGGGCGTTGCGCCTGGCGTGGAACACATGCTGATCCCCGGCGTGCTCGTAGCGGGCGATACGGTGCGCGATGTACGCTAGGGTGCGGACCTGTTTGGGTTGCCGCTAATTGTGTTCGAGAATGTTCAGATTGGTTTAAAAACCGTTCACGGGTGAAAAGCAACCGTTCATAGCTCGAAATTACGTTTTGCGCTGTTCTTTTTTGTTTGAATGTTAATGTTCCTGCCATACACAGCGCAGCGCGTATGCCCGGACGCGATGCTCTCCGTTGGTTCATATGTGAAAGGAACGCAATATGGCAACCAAAGAAGAAATCTCGATGGTTGGATTCGAGATTGTCGCATACGCGGGCGACGCCCAGACCGATCTGCTTGCAGCGCTCGATGCTGCTCGCGAGGGTGATTTTGAGAAGGCCGAGCAGCTGCACAAGGATGCCAGCGATGCACTTATCGGCGCCCACGACACGCAGACCAAGCTGCTTTCGCAGGAGGCCGGCGGCGGCGAGATGGAGATGACCTTCATCATGGCTCACGCTCAGGATACTCTCATGACCACCATGATCCTGGAGAAGCAGACCCGCTTTACCATCGATGCCTATAAGCGCATCGCCGCACTCGAGGCTAAGCTCGCCTAACGAGCTCTCACAACCAAGTCCCCTTCCAAAAGCTCTGCCGCTACCCGCGGCAGGGCTTTTTCTGTTTACCCGGCACTTGGGGACGTTCCTTATCTGCCGGCAGTTTGGGACACTCCTGCCATGCATTCGATCCTTTGAGGATGGAAGAAACCGGGTCATTAGGTTTGCTGCGGTGCCGACTCGGTCTGTCGGTTACAAAACTATGCCGGTTTACTACGATGAATCGCATTCTTTCAACTATGGAAAGAACAGCGTTATCAAAGCCGCAGGTAGAAAGCTTGTCATTTTCTGCTAATAGCAAATGTGGTCGGTCCTATCGGTTTTATCGTAGTAAACCGGCATAGTTTTGAAATGGCACTATTCGACTAGCAGCGTTATGGAGCTTCTGCACGCCCTCCCGTTCGGTTTTTTGCTGGGTGGGTATACTTCCATCCGCAATACAGACCGGACTGAGGAGGTATCCAAATGCCGGACAACGGATCGATTCAAAAGAGAGACGCGCACGAGATGGCTCATGGGCGTCCTGTCCAGATAACCGAGTACACGACGGTAACCGAGCTGCAGCCCAGCCTGTCCGATGTCGTGTGCGCAAACAAAAAGCTGCAGATTGGCTTTATCGTTGCGCTCGTGGTGCTGGCGTTGCTGTCGGGATTTGTGGCTCGTCCGCATTTTGCCGATACCAAGACTTGGGACTCCACCATCGAGGTTATCGACCAAAAGAAAGGTAACGTACTGGCGCTCACGGCCTCGTGCGTGGCGCTGTCTGCGGGCATTACCGCGCTGCCGGGTGATACGGGTACGCCGGTCGCTGAGCAGCTCGCACAGCTTTCAGGCAACCTTGGTATCGTGCTTGCCGTGCTATACCTAGAGAAATACTTGCTCACGATTTTGTGGTCGGTTGGCTTGGGCATCTTAATCCCGTTTGCGTTGGCGCTCTTTGCGGTGTCGCTTGGCATTCACGGGCGCTGGAGCACGAGTGCCGTCCTGCGCCGCGTGGCGACCCGCGTGCTGGTAGTCGCCATGATCGGCATGGCGTTGGTGCCTGCAAGCGTGTGGGTATCGCAAAAGGTCGACGAGACATATCGCGTCAGCATTGAACAGGCCGAGCAAAAGGCGGCCGACGCTGCGAGTGCGGCAGATAGCGACAGCTCCAAAGCAAGCAAGAAAAAGACCGAGTCTACAGAGTCCAAAAACGTGCTCGAGCAGTTGACTGACGGGGCCTCGAGCTTGGTCACGTCGGTGACCAGCGGTGCCAAGCAGATGACCGACAAGATCGTGCAGCAGGTGACCGACCTCATCGAAGGCGTCATCGTGATGATCGTGACCTCGTGCGTTATCCCGCTGCTGGTGCTCGCGGCGTTTCTGTGGCTGGGACACACGCTACTGGGGATCGATATCTCTGGCCCGGCGAACTATTTGACGGGCCGTTTTCTGAGCGCTCCGTCCAAACATGCCAAGAAGAGTGGGCAGTCTGAGTAGGCGGCAAAGCGAACTTTGGAAGATCAACCGTAAGAAGGGCGGCCGAGACACGTTCTCGGCCGCCCTTTTGTTTGCTGAACACATGGTCGCTACGTCTGCGCCGGGCTCAAACGGTCGCCAATCAACCGCGAACGGTATTTGTTCAAAAAAGAACAAAGATAAACAAATAATGGTTGCAGTCGCTGTTCGAATGTGTTCAAATAAACATGAACAGTGAAGAACCGCACATTCAGATGCCCGGACCTGAACGCGATTCAACACTTCCAAACAGAAACTACGCACCTGCGTATCTCTCAAGGAGGATGTCATGAGGGTTGTAATCGCTTCCGATGCCGACGGTATGTCGATGAAGGAGTCCATCAAGGAGATGCTCATCGCCGACGGTCACGAGGTCGTCGACTATTCCGAGACCCCTGCCGCGGACTTTGTCGATTCCGCGACCGCCGTTGCCAAGGACCTGCTGGAGCACAAGGATTCCCAGGGCTTCGCATTCGATAAGTACGGCGTCGGCTCCTATATGGCCGCCGTCAAGATCAAGGGCATGGTCGTCGCCAACATTTCCGACGAGCGTTCCGCTTACATGACCCGCGAGCACAACGGTTCGCGCATGGTCACCATGGGCCCGGGCGTTGTGGGCACCGAGGTCGCCAAGAAGATCGCCCGCGAGTTCCTGCGCGCCCAGTACGCCGGCGGCCGTCACCAGATCCGTGTCGACATGCTCAACAAGATGGCCTAACGAGAGCCACCGAGAACTCGAACTTCTACCTCAACTTGTGAATTCAGACGAAAGGACGTTCTGATGAAGAAGACCATCGCAATCGGTTGCGACCATATCGTTACGGACGAGAAGATCTATCTGGCCGACCGCCTGGAGCAGGCTGGCTACAAGGTGCTCGACTGCGGCACCTACAGCCACACCCGTACGCACTATCCCATCTACGGTAAGGCCGTGGGCGAGGCTGTCGCCAGCGGCAAGGCCGACTTTGGCGTGGCCCTGTGCGGCACCGGCATCGGCATCACCAACGCCGTCAACAAGGTTCCCGGCGCCCGCTGCGCCCTGGTTCGCGACATGACCTCTGCCCTGTATGCCCGTCGCGAGCTCAACGCCAACATCGTGGGCTTTGGCGGCAAGATCACCGGCGAGTTCCTGATGGCCGATATCATGCTTGCCTTCCTGGAGGAGCCCTACGAGAAGACCCCCGAGCACGATGCCCTGATCGCCAAGATCGATGCCTGCAATAAGGCCGACGCCGTGGCTCAGGCTGACCCGCACTTCTTTGACGAGTTCCTCGAGAAGTGGGACCGCGGCGAATACCACGACTAAGGGGTTCCGGCGTTTTAACAAACGCCGGACCGGTTGACGCTGCGAAGCCATCTGGCGGGCAATCTGCCGCTCAGCTTCGACGGCATGACCAGAAGGTCAATGCCGTCTCGCTTCACGGCACCTTGCCTCGCCAGCTGGCTTCTCGCTGATGTCTGAGTGACCTGTGGGGTTACCGCTGTTGTTGCGAAGCGTTCTGGTACGGCTAGCTGCTCCGATAACACGTTTGCTTGCTTGGCTTGAGTGCTTCGCTCTTGGCGGTACACGGTATTCTGCAGCTTTTTAATTGACGGCTCGCGTTTCTGTGAGGGGGCGCGGGCCGGTTTTCTATCAGCCCTATTGACTTGGCGGGCTGTCGTAAGAAAGGGAAGGCTCCTATGGAGTTTGTTCTTGATAACGGTTCTATTCGTGTGGCGTTGAGCACGGCGGGCGGGTCGTTCACTTCTATTGCGGCCAACGGTCGTGAGTATCTGTGGCAGGGCGATCCGGCGGTGTGGTCGGGCCAGGCACCCATTTGCTTTCCGATTTGCGGCGGCCTTCGTGATGGCCGCGCGATGACCATGGGTGGCCGCGAGGTCAAGCTTGCCCGCCACGGCTTTGCCCGCAAGCAGGAGTGGAAGCTCGAGGAGCAGAGCGACAACATGGTTGCGCTGAGCCTAAGCTCTGCCGACCATGCCGAGTTGCTTGAGCAGTACCCGTATCCGTTTAAGATCGTTGCTCGCTACACGATCGATTCGGAAAAGGTGGCCGTGTCGTACGAGGTGACCAATGAGGGCACCGAGGATATGCCATTCTTTGTGGGTGGTCACCCCGGCTTTAAGTGCCCGCTCGACGAGGGCGAGTCCTATGACGATTACGAGCTCCGTTTTGAGCAGCGTGAGGCCGCCGAGCTCTGTACTGCCGTTCCCTCGACGGGCTTGATTGATGTTGAGCATCGCAGCAAGAACCCCATGATCGACCAGAACCTGCCGCTGACCCACGAACTCTTCGACTTCGCGGAGACCATCTTCGACGTGCTCGAGAGCCGCGTGGTTACGCTGACCAAGAAAACCGAGGACAAGGGCGTGCGCCTGACGTTCCAGGATATGCCGTACCTGATTGTGTGGAGCAAGCCCGAGGGCGACTTTGTGGCCGTGGAACCGTGGGGCGGCCTGTCCACCTGCTCCGACGAGGACGATATTCTGGAGCACAAGCGTGGCTGCCTGGTTGCCAAGCCGGGGGAGACCGTCACCCGCGGCTTTGAGATCGAGATCCTTTAACGAGCTATCGTATGTTTGGGGTGGGTCGTGCCGCCCCGGAACAGGAGTTCAATATGATTCTGACCGTTACCATGAACCCGTCGATTGATACGCGCTATCAGCTCGACAAGCTGGTCATCGACGATGTTAACCGTGTGACGCCCGAAAAGACCGCTGGCGGCAAGGGCCTCAACGTGAGCCGTGTGCTGCTGCAGTTGGGCGACGATGTGCTCGCGACCGGTCTGCTCGGCGGCCACATGGGTGCCTATATGGCCGAGCTTATGGATGCCGACGGCGTCAAGAACGACTTTGTGCGCATCGCCGGTGAGACGCGCATCTGCCTGAATATCCTGCACGAGGGTAATCAGACCGAGCTGCTGGAGAGCGGCCCGCAAATCGCCCCGGCCGAGCTCGAGGCCTTTACGGCCAAGTTCGCCGAGCTTGCGGCGAAGGCGGACGTTGTGACGCTTTCGGGCTCGCTGCCGCGTGGCGTCGATGCCGGCTACTATGCCGAGCTCGTCAAGATCGCCGAGGAGGCGGGCGCCAAGGTGCTGCTCGACACCTCGGGTGCATCGCTGGAGGCAGCGCTGGAGTCCGACGCTAAGCCCGAGCTCGTAAAGCCCAACCTGACCGAGATTAACGGCCTGCTGGGTACGTCCTTTACGACCGATGATGTCGATGCCCTGCGCGAGGCGCTTGCCGCCGATGACCGTTTTGCCGGTATTCCCTGGGTTGTCGTTTCGATGGGCGCTGCCGGTTCGGTAGGCTTCCATGAAGGTCGCGCGTTCCGCGCCAAGACGCCCGCGATTGCGGCTGTGAACGCGACGGGTTCCGGCGACTCGACCATCGCTGGCTTTGCGCATGCCATTGCTGCTGGTGCCGACGATGTCACGGTGCTCAAGACCGCCAATACCTGCGGCAAGCTCAACGCCATGGATCCCAAGACCGGCCACCTGGTCATGGACCGCTGGGATGAAATCTTCAACAACGTTGTCGTGACTGAACTGTAGAGTTACGCGGTTTTACCAAACCGCGTAACCAGCAGACGCTGCAAACCCGCCAGAGCGGCAATCTGCCTTTCAACTTCGGCGGCATGACCAGAAGGTCAATGCCGCCTCGTTTCAAGGCACCTTGCTCGCTCTGGCGGGTTTTCGCTGTCGTTGCCAAAACATCGACGTAGTCATTGGGGACGCTCTTTAATGACTGGTCGTTTAAGAACGTCCCCAATGACTACACGCAAAAACGGCGCCCGTCGGCGATGTTGCCGGCGGGCGCCGTTGTCGTGTGGGCGGTTGTGTCGTGGCCGCTGATGAGGCTCGAACTCGTATGCTACAGCGAGTCGATAAAGCGCTGCTGGGCGGCGCGGCCGGCTTCGTCCCACTTAAAGACGCCGGCGTTGTCGAGTACGTGGCCAAACACCACGCCGACCTCCTCGTGCAGGATATCGATGGCGTTGTCGGCCGTAAGCTCGTCGGCGCGGCGGGCAAAAACGTCCTCGGCCCATGCGGCGTGGCTGCGGCAAAGACCATCGCCCTCGAGCGAGCCGGCGAGATCGTAGCTGGCATCGGCCTTGGCCGCCAGCAGGTGCTCGCGGACAGCGCCGAGCTCGGGAACCAGGCGCGGCGGAAGAATGGCGAGACCCATAACCTCGATCAGGCCGATGTTCTCCTTTTTAATATGGTGGTACTCGGCATGCGGATGGAACACGCCCAGCGGATGCTCGTCGGTCGTGATGTTGCAGCGAAGCGCCAGGTAGGCCTCGTAAATCCCGCCGCCGGCATTGCCGCGGGAGTCGACGCGGCGGATGACGGGCGTCACGGTGTTGTGGGCCACGCCGTCGGCTGTGTGCGCGATGACGCCTACAGACTCATCGGTCCACTCGCGCCAGGCGAGGATAATCTTCTCGGCAGCGTCGAGCAGCTGAGCGCGGTCATGCGAGCGCAGGCGCAGCACCGAGAGCGGCCACTGCAGCACGGTGCCGGTGACCTGGTCAAATCCGGGCACGCTAAACTGCGAGACCTCGGCGGCATGCATCATGGGGAACTCGTGCGCGCCACCCTGGAAGTGGTCGTGCGACAGAATTGAGCCGCCTACGATGGGCAGGTCGGCGTTAGAGCCGATGAAGTAATGCGGGAACAGGTCCACAAAGTCGAGCAGGCAGGTCAGGCCCTTGCGGTCGACGTGCATCGGACGATGCTCGGAGCTCATGGCAATGCAGTGCTCGTTAAAGTACGCGTACGGGCTGTACTGGAAGCCCCAGCGCTCGCCGTTGAGCGAGATGGGGATAACGCGCAGATTCTGGCGGGCGGGGTGAGCGCCGCCGTCGGCTGCGGCGGAGCGTCCGGGATAGCCCTCGTTTTCGATGCAGAGCTGGCAGGCGGGATACTTTTCGCCCGTGTTCTTGGCTGCACCTGCCGCGGCGATATCGCGCGGGTCCTTCTCAGGCTTGGACAGGTTGATGGTGATTTCCAGGTCACCCAAGTTGGTGGGGGTGCTCCATTTGATGTTGCGTGCGATGGCGGCGCGTCGCACATAGCCGGCGTCGCAGCACAGGCCGTAGAACCAGTCGGTCGCGGCGCGGGGCTCGTTGACGCCCATACGGCCGTTGAACTCCTCGTTTACAACCGAAGGCCTCGGCATGAGCATACCCATGATGCGCATGGCGATGCGGTCGCGCCCCGATGCCGTGTCCTCGGCAGCACCGTTGGCAACGGCGGCCTCGGCAAGCGCGGCGAGCGTGCCCTCTAGATTAAAGTCGGGCAGGGTATCGGGGTGCAAGAGCGAAATCTTCTCGGTCTTGAGTGCCCAAGCCATGTCGAGTGCGGGGCCCGTGGCGCCGATGCACTCCAAAATGGTGTTGTATGCCCAGATGCGATCGTCCTGGCCGATCATCGATCGGTGGATGGCGTACTCGATCAGGCTCTGCGCGGCCTCGCGCACGTCAGTCATTACAGCCATGCCGCGTAAGCCCCCTTGTCAGAGATAGCGTAGTGGCGGGCAGAGCCCTCGCCCAGCCAGCCGTTCATCTTGGCAATGAAGGTGTCGACCAGATCGAGCGGCACGAAGGCCTGGATGGTGCCACCAAAGCCGCCACCGTGGATACGGACGGCGCCGCGGCCGTCGAGCACGTGCTCGGCCAGCGCCAGGGCATACATGGAAGGCTGCTCGGAACCCAGCTTGGCAACAACATTCTGCAGGTACATGGCAGAGCTGGCGCCGGACTCGCGCGTCAGGACCAGGAACTGGTCAATGTCGCCGGCGTTGAGCGCTGCCCAGCGCTTGTCGACCAGGCCGTTCTCGTACCAGTAGTGAACGGCGCGCAGGCAGGCGCGGTCGCCCAGCTTGGCGCGCAGCTCGGGGAGTTTAGCGTCAAAGTCGGCAACGTCGACCTCGCACAGGCGTGCCTTGCCAAACTCGGCGGCGACGTCCTGCATCTCGCGCGGAACGGCGGCGTAGTCGTCGGTAGCTGCCACATGGTCGGCGCCAACCTTAACGAGCACAAGCGCATAACCGTGATCCTCAAAGTTGAGCTCGAGCTTTTGGGTCTTAGGCTGGGCCTGGTCCTCAAAGTCCATGTAGGCAAGGCCGCCCAGGCACACAGCGGCCTGGTCCATCAGACCGCAGGGCTTGCCGTAGTAGTTGTTCTCGGTGCGCTGGCTCATCTGCGCAAGCGCGACGGGCTCAATGGCGGGCGCGCCCCAGAGGGTTTCCATGGCACGACCGTATGCGGCCTCGACGGCAGCGGAGCTGGAAAGGCCGCCGCCCGAGGGAACGGAGCAGGTGAAGGCGAAGTCGAAGCCTTGGGGCTCAACACCAAGCGCTGCGACCTCGTGGGCCATACCACGCACGAGGCTTGCGGACGTGCCTTTCTCGGACTCTTGAATATCCAGCGTGTCGAGGGTAATCTCAAACGTGGGGTAGCCCTCGTCGGCGACGCGGACCTTGTTGGAATCGGTTGCCACGGCGATGCCGTCGACGGCGACATCGAGCGAGCCGGCGATAACGTGACCGCCCTCGTGATCGGTGTGGTTGCCGCTGATCTCGGAGCGCCCGGGCGCGTGCACATAGAGCACCTGGCGATCGCCGATGGGGCCAAACTCCTCCTCAAACAGCTTGGTGAGCGTGGCGAGTGTCTTTTCGTCGGGGGTGGTCATGAGGGTCCTTTCCTTGGCGCATACTGACGAGTTTTCCGTCGTAGTGAGTACGTTAACAATCTGAAGCAGCATAAACTCAGCATCTACGATGCCGCACGTTATGGGCTATGTTAACGTACTCATAACACAACACTTATCACTTTTTGAGAATCTGGTAATCGGTAGAAATTCAGCCGTGAACGGTATTGCCGTATGGACTTATAGAGCAGAAGAGTTGCGGATTGAAAAAGTAGAGTACGTTAACATGCGTCCGACGATAGCGGGCCTCGGCGCGGGGTGTGTTTCTGCCCGGGCCGGCATTCACGCTATTCAGATCTCGCAAGGGTGAAGGTGATCCTGTGGCAAGGCGCCCGTCCAACGATACAGGTACGCGTCCGGTCTCCATGGCCGACGTCGCCCGCGCTGCTGGCGTTTCGCAGCAGACGGTTTCGCGCGTCGCCAACGGCTTGCCCAACGTTAACGAACAGACGCGCCAGCGCGTGCAAGCCGCTATGCAAGAGCTCGGCTTTCGTCCGAGTTATGCCGGTCGCTCGCTGCGCGACGGCCGCTACCATTCGGTCGGTCTGTGCGTCAACGATGTCACCAAGTTTGGCAACCTCTCAATGATCGACGGCATCGCCAGCGCTGCTCGCGAGCATAATTGCGCCATCACGCTGGTCGAGATGTCCAAGACCGAGGAGTTTTCGCTTGCCGAGGCAACGCGTCGTATGGCCGCGCTGCCCGTGGACGGCATCATCATCGGCATGAGCCGTATGGCGCCCGATTTTGAGACGTTTGATCCACTGCCGGGCATTGGCACGGTCATCGTTACCATGTACGCGCACCCGCGGGTGACCACGGTCGACTCCGATCATTACGGCTGCTCGCTATTGCTTATGGATCACCTGTTTGGGCTGGGGCACGAGCAGATTCGCTATATTGGCGGCCCGTCCTTCTCGGTCGACGAGCAATTTCGTCGCGCCGGTTGGCAGGATGCGCTCGAGCGTAAACACATCGAGCCGGCAGAGCCGCTCGAGGGCGACTGGTCTGCTAACAGCGGTTACGAGGCCGCTCGGTACTTGGCTGAGCACGACCGCACCATGACGGCGATTTACGCGGCAAACGACCAGATGGCAAACGGCGCCATTGCCGCGCTGCGCGATAGCGGCTTGCGCGTGCCCGAGGACGTGAGCGTGGTGGGCGTCGATGACTCGCTCGACGACTTTGTCGCACATAACGAGCTCACGACCGTTCGATTCGATCTGCATCAGCGCGGGCGCGAGGTGTTCGAGCGCGCAGTTCCCAAGGCGGGGGCATCGGACAAAACCGTCGCCATTCGTATTCCCGGTCAGCTCATCGTTCGACACACCACGGCAGCGCCGCGCGCATAGTTTTCGCAGGTCAACGGCTCGGCGTTGCATATCAATAACAATCGGTAAGGATGCCGGCAGATAGCCGTGACTATGAAGGCGAGTGCTATGATAGACGGGTTCATTTGTCTATCTAGGAGGCTTTGCCTGATGGAGATCACCAAGGATATCCGCTACATTGGCGTTGACGATCACGACATCGACCTGTTCGAGGGCCAGTACGACGTGTCCGAGAACGGTATGGCATACAACAGCTACGTTATCTTGGGCGAGAAGATCGCTGTCGCCGATTCGGTCGATGGCGGATTTGTCGACGAGTGGCTCGGCAACCTCGAGACCGTACTCGACGGCCGCACGCCCGACTACCTGGTCATCCATCACATGGAGCCCGATCACTCCGCCGGCATCGCCGCCTTTATGGAGCGCTATCCCCAGGCGCAGATTGTGGCAAGCATGGGCGCCTTCCGCATGATGGTCAACTACTTTGGCACCGACTTCCCCGAGCGCAAGATGGTTGTCAAAGAGGGCGACGTGCTTGATCTGGGCGGCCACAGCCTGACCTTTGTCGGCGCCCCCAACGTTCACTGGCCCGAGGTACTCTTCTCCTACGAGGCTACCGACAAGGTGCTCTTTAGTGCCGACGGCTTTGGCAAGTTTGGCGCCAACGACATCGAGGATCCGGAAGGGTGGGCCTGCGAGGCGCGCCGTTACTACTTTGGCATCGTGGGCAAGTTCGGCAAGTTTGTGCAGGCCGTGCTCAAGAAGGCCGCCGATTTGGACATCCAGGTCATCTGCCCGCTCCACGGTCCTGTGCTGACCGAGAACCTGGGCTACTACCTCGACACCTACAACACCTGGTCGAGCTATCAGCCCGAGGACGAGGGCATCACCATTGCCTACGCGAGCGTCTACGGCCACCTGAAGGCCGCCGTCGAGGAGCTCGCCGCAGCGCTCGAGGCTCGCGGCCAGAAGGTCTCCGTTTTTGACTTGGCTCGCGACGACATGGCCGAGGCCGTTGAGGATGCGTTCCGCTATGACCGTCTGGTGCTCGCTTCCATCACCTATCAGGGCGAGATCTTCCCGTTCATGAGCACCTTTATCCATACGCTTGCCGAGCATGCCTACCAGAACCGTACCGTGGCGCTTGTCGAGGCCGGCTCCTGGGCACCTGCCGCCGCTAAGGTTATGACCAAGGAGCTCGAGGGCATGAAGGACATCACCCTGACGCAGAACAAAGTGACCGTCCTGGGTTCGCTCAACGACGCCTCGCGCGCTCAGATCGAGGCCCTCGCTGACGAGCTCTCCAAGTAGCGATACGTTCACGTTTAACGCTCAAACCACCACAAAGGTGCCTGTGAACTGCGCCCCGAAACTTGGACTGAATAAATAGCGACTACGCCGCAAGGGCCCGGCTCCGGAACTCCTTCGGCGTCAGGCCCTTCAATCTTACCTGCCTGCGCCGCGTGTTCCAATGGACTATGTACCCCTCCAGGTCGCGCTTGAAGTCCTCGAAGCTGCCCCACTCCCTGCCGCGGTAGAACTCGTCCTTCACGTGGCCGAAGAGCTGCTCGGTGGCGGCGTTGTCGATGCAGTTCCCCTTGCGCGACATGCTCTGGGTGATGCCCGCCCCCTCCAGCCTGGAGGTGTAGGACTCGTGCTGGTACTGCCAGCCCATGTCCGAGTGCATGGTCGGTGCCGCCCCGTCGGGCAGGGCCTCGAGGAGCCGGTCGAGCATCCTGTGCTGCTGGGCGAGGTCCGGCGAGGTCGATATGTCGCTCGCCACGATCTCCTTCGTGCAGAAGTCGAGCACCGGGGCCCAGTAGGCCTTGGCGCCGGCGACCTTGAACTCGGTGACGTCGGTGCCGAGCTTCTGCCACGGCCCCTCGGCGCCGAAGTCCCTCGCGATGACGTTCTCGAACGTGCTCCCCACGGGCCCCCTGTAGGAGCTGTACCGGCTGCGGGAGCCCCGGCGGCGTATCCCGCACCGGATGCCCATCTCGCGCATCATCTTGAGCACGGTCTTGTCGGCCACGACCGCGCCCAGCTCGGCGCGCAGGCACATGGCTATCTGCCGGTGCCCGCAGCCGTTGGCGGTGCGCGAGAATATCTCGGCCGCGGCGTCGCGCAGCTCGGGCCTGGTCGGCCTCCGCGGGTGCGCCAGCGCGTAGTAGTAGGTCGACCTCCTGAGCCCCGAGCACTCCAGCAGGTGGCGCAGGGAGTGCCCCTCCGCCCTCAGCGCCCCCACCGCCTCGGCCGCCGCCCTGGTCAGAACCCGTCCCGCTCGACCAGGGCGCGCAATTTTTTTAGGTAGGCGACCTCGGCCTCGAGCCTGCGGCAGCGCTCCTCGAGCTCCTGCTCGCGGGTGCGGGCCCGGGGTTTCGACCTCGACCCCCTCGGCCTGCCCTTCGGGCCGGGCCGCAGCGCCTCGGCGCCGCCCTCGCGGTAGAGCCTGCACCAGCGCTCCAGCGGGGACTTCGACCTGATCCCGAACTCGGCCATGGCGTCGGCCTTCGCCATCCCGTCGTCGACCACGGCCGACGCCGCGGCGACCCTCTGCTCGAATGTGTAACTGGATTGTTTCCCGCCCATGGACAGCAGCGCCTCGCTTTCGAACGCCCGGTATACCCACTGCCATTCTCTCACGGTCTCGCGGGGGACGGACAGGGCCTCGGCCGCCGGCTTGCAGCCGACGCCGGCGTCGAAGAGCTCGACGGCCCGCCTCCTGGACTCCAGGTCGTGCTTCACCCTGAGGTCTATACTCATGGAAAACCTCCCATTTCCCGATGTCCAAGAAATGGGAGGCAGTTCACGGTGAACCTTTGTGGTGGTTTTTGTTTACGCGCCGGCGATGATGAGGTTTGGACGCTCGTCGCTGGCAATTTCGGCGATTGAGGTGGCGACGGCGTGATCGGGGTCACGGTCCATCACGATGGCGTTGACGTCGGTCAGCTCGGCAAAGCGGTACATGCCACGTCCGTTGACCTTACTGGCGTCCATGAGGTCGACACTTTGACGAGCAGCACCGACCATAGCCGCTTTGGTCTCGGCCATCTGCGGAAAGTCGGTCGTAAAGCCGCAGCCGGGAACGAAAGCGCCAGGGCACATGACGGCCAGATCGGCATGGACCATTTGGAGCGCCTGCATGGTAAGTGGGCCGTACAGATAGCGATGGCCTTTGCGCAGTGCCCCGCCCAGCATGACGACATCGACCGAGGGCATGCTCTCGTCGATGTAATCGGCGATGGTAATGTCGGCCGTGATAACGGTGATGCCGTTGCGTTGATCGAGGAGCCGAACGAACTCGAGTGCCGTGGTGCCCGAGTCGACGAGCAGGGTATCACCATTGCCGACGAGTTCAATGGCGCTTTGCGCGATAGCCTGCTTGGCGGCGACATTGACGTTGATGCGGCGATCCTGGGTGGATACGGTCAGTCGCTTCTGGAGCGATACAGCGCCACCATGCGTGCGGCGCAGCTTGCCGGACTCGGCGAGCGCGTCTAGGTCGGCGCGGGCGGTAACGGAGGACACGCCAAAGGTCTGGGCGATTTCTGCTACCTGCACCGAGGCGTTATGTTCGAGCATTTCCATAATGGCGGCACGACGCTCATCGGCGAAAGCTCGGGTTGTTGCATGGGCCATATCCGCTCCATCATCGTCTGAAATTTGCAGGAATTGTGTTGAGTCTATTTTCGTTCATTTTCTTTTTAAGTAAGAAAAAGCCTTTCGATTACTTATCTTTTCTATAAAAGAAAGACAATTCGCGTGAAAACTTCAGTGTCGGATAGAGGAATTTGGTCCGAATCCCTTCCGTTTGCTTTTCAAAAACGAGCGTCTTGACCTGCGTGCCGGCGATATCTCATGCATGTAACACGAACGATTTTCATACAATGGGGGCAGCAAAACGCAAGGTAAAACGCCTTGTGAACAACTACGCCCGATGTCCAGATGCGGGCGAGGGAGAGGAGCAAACGCTCATGGCACTTGTTACCACCGAAAAGATGCTCAAGGACGCTCAGGCCGGCCACTACGCCGTCGGCGCGTTCAACGTCGAGAACCTCGAGTTTGTTATGGCCGTTCTGGCCGCTGCCGAGGAGACCAAGTCCCCCGTCATCATGCAGACCACCCCGGGCACCATCAAGACCGCTGGTCTGGACTACTTCTACGGCATGGTCAAGGCTGCCGCCGAGCGCGCTTCCGTGCCCGTCGCTCTGCACCTCGATCACGGCGATGGCTATGACCGCTGCATGCAGGCTTTCCGCACTGGCTACACCTCTGTCATGATCGACGGTTCGCACGAGTCCTTCGAGGACAACATCGCCCTGACCAAGTCCGTCGCCGATGCTGGCCGCGCCATGGGCGTGCCCGTCGAGGCTGAGCTTGGTAAGGTTGGCGGCAAGGAGGACGACGGTCCCGCGGTTGAGGGCGAGAGCCCCTACACCGATCCGGCCGAGGCCAAGGAGTTCGTCGAGCGCACCGGCTGCACCTCTCTCGCTATTGGCGTTGGCACCAGCCACGGTGTGTACACGAGCGATCCGCACATCGAGCAGTCCGTGGTCAAGGCCATCCGCGACGCCGTCGACGTGCCGCTGGTTCTGCACGGCACCTCCGGTGTGCCCGATGAGCAGGTTGCCGAGGCTGTGAAGAACGGCATCTGCAAGGTCAACTACGCCACCGAGCTGCGTCAGGCCTACACCAAGGGCTTCATGGCCTACATGGCCGAGAACCCCGCCTGCTTCGACCCCAAGAAGCCGGCCAAGGAGGGCATGCGTGAGATCACTGAGCTGGTTAAGATCCGCATGACCAACCTCAACTCCGTGGGCAAAGCAGAGTAACAGCAAGGGTACTCTGATCCCACCGGACGGTTTGGGCGGGTCCCGTACTTAGTTTCCAAAACGTCCTCGCGCATGAAGGCCCCCGTTGTCTCGCTTCTTCGAAGCGTTGACAACGGGGGCCTTCGCGCTGCGGAATGATTTTGGAAACTAAGTACGGGACCCGCCCAAACCGTCCTGCTCAATCGCCCTTGTGGCGTTAGTGTCGGAAAAATAAGACGTTGCTTTTTGCCTCCTGCGGAAAGATTGGGGAACTAAGCCCTCGTCCCTCCCAGGTTGACCTACTCGAGGTCGTCGCCCTTGTGGCGTTAGGGCGGAAAATAATAAGAAGCCTTCGCGCTGCGGAATGATTTTGGAAACTAAGTACGGGGACCCGCCCAAGCCGTTCTGCTCAATCGCCCTTGTGGTGTTGGGACTGAAAGGGTGGGACGCGTGGGTTATTTGGTTGTTAGGGTTAGTAGGTCGTTGGGGGTTTTGAGGTTGTAGGTGGCGTTTGGGATATCTTGGTGTGATCCCCATGCTGCTCGGGCAAAACTGACCCCTGCTGAAGTTGCGCATTGTTCGTCGTAGACGGTGTCGCCAACGTAGACGACGTTGCCAGGATTCGCGCCCGCACGTCGGAGATATTCGAGCATGGGTGCGGGTGCGGGTTTATGTTCGGTTGTGTCTTCGACAAGGATGATGTGCTCAAAATACTTATCGAAACCAAGGGGTGCAATTTCTTTTGTGTATTCGTCGCGCGCACGTGAGGAGACGATGCCAAGTTTGCAGCCGCTATCGGCGAGTGTTGCGATGACTTCAAGCAAACCTGGAAACACGCTGATGGTGCTTTTAAAGCTGGCGGCAACTTGGCACCAGCGATCCAACGTTGCCTGCGAGTAGATCCCAAGTTTCTCAAGGGCATCCTTGCCGGGTATGCCGAGGGCAAAGTCAAGCTCGTGTCGGGGAAGCGTTTTGCCGGTCTCTTCTTGGACAATCTGGACAAGCGATGACAGAACGCTTTCTTCTGTATCTGCCAATGTCCCATCAACGTCAAATACGATATGGTCAAAGTGCTTCATATGATTGCTCCTCTCTGTTGTTTGCCTGCAAGTTTGATGCAGTGACAGAAGAAGGGTTAGCGGGATTTCTGCCTGGTGCTATCGAGATTCTGCCTCGCTGCTCGATAGCTCGAAGGAGTGCACCCCATTTGTTCTTTAAATACCTGGCCAAGATGGCTTGCTGTTATAAATCCGCATTGGCGCGCGACTGTCTGTACGGTTCGCGTGGTGTGTGCCAAAAGTTCGCAAGCACGGTTTATGCGGTATGCGCGTAGATATGCCGCCGGGGTCGTTCCTGCACAAGTTTCGATAATGCGGTAACACTCTCTTTCGCTTACGCCGGCTGCAGATGCCATCTGGGGCACATCTATAGCGGCTGCATAGTTTGCGCGGATAAAGTCCAGGATTGCCTTGAACTGTACGTCGCGGCTGGTCATCCAAGAGGCGCCGTCGGAAGAAAAGAGCGGTTCGGCCTTGGCGTTAATCTGAATCCAGAGCTCTGACAAACTATTTCGAAGCGCCATCTCGTTCTGCGGCCGTTGAAGGTCGTGGCTAAAGGAGCTCTTCAGCAAATCGATAAAGGGCATATCGTCGGGATTGGTGGGCGACCATTTGAGCACATCGACGCCTCGACATTGAAGCAATGGGTTGATGTAGCGCTTTTGGAGACGTCCCGCGGGATCGCCGAGCATCGACGGCTGAAAGATATGCAGCATTTGAATGGCTGGCGCCGAATTGGGTGATTGCAGCGTGCTGTGCAAAACGCCGCCGTTGATAAAGCCGGCGGACCCTTCCTCAAAGCGTACGTGCTCATGAGCCGCGTGCGTTCGATAGTCAATCGCTCCCTGCTCCATGTAGAAAAGCTCAACTTCGGAATGCCAGTGCCAGGGGACGGAATTGCCCGGATAGCGAGCGAATTCTGCGCGTTCGGCAATATAGGGCCAGTCTTCGGCGGTCTCGGGAAACGCTTCCTCGCGTCCTCCGCGGTGCAATTCTATGTGATCCATGTTTCGCATGGCATCAGTATAAAGCGCAATGGGCTTAGATTGCTCTTGCCTGTTCGGGGAACGCCTTGTCTAGGGATGCTTGGAGCTTTTCGAAGGATGCTCGTAAGTTGAGGCTCTGATCGGCTGAGCGCTTGGTTTTTGTGGTGGGGGAGTCGAGGAGGCCGTTTCTCTGTGTCGGGGGGAAGGAGAAAAGGTTTGCATGTTTTAGGGATGGCTGCTGTGCTGCGTCATTGGAAGAATGCATGCTTTTGCGGCCTCCTCGATATCCACCAAAAGGATGCGCTCGGGGTTTGCTGCTAGGTCCCGTGCGCTGGCTACATTATGCCGCGGCTGCCGCAAAGAAGCGCTAAAGAAAGGCTTAACCTGGTTTGGTGTTACGATGAAACTGCAGGTCAGAGGTATCGAGTAACACTCTTGAAAGGTTTTGAGCTTAAGGGCTTTCTAAGGTTTGTGACGTGGATGTGGCGCGGACGTGCGTAGCGTGTGAATGCTCGCTGTTAGCGCTGCGGCTCTGTGGCGCGCACCTGCTCGATGACCTTTTCCATCGTGGCGTCGATGCGGTCTTTTTTGAGTTCGCATTCCCAGATGGTTATGGGCGTCCAGCCCATTTGAGTGAGCGCTGCCACAGCAGCACGGTCGCGCTCGACGTTGCGACGGAACTTTGCATCCCAAAACTCAACGTTGCGCTTGGGCTGGCTTGGGTTGCACTTGGGGCAGCGGTGCCAAAAGCAACCGTTGACGAAGATGGCGATCTTGCGGCCGGGGAAGGCGATGTCGGGCTTGCCGGGTACCTTCCATTCCAAACGATAGCCCGTAAGGCCCGCGGCCCGTAGGCGCTGACGTACGAGCAGCTCGGGCTTGGTGTTGGCGCGCTTGTTGCCCTTCATGGACTTTTTGATGGCGGCGCGACGGCGGACCAGTTCGCGCTCGTCAGCGGAGAGGTCCGAGGTATCGATGCCGTCGAGCAGACCGGGCTTGGGACGCTTTTTGCTGCGGCGTTTAGGTGCGCGCTTGGGTTTGGTGGCGGGTTTGTCGGTTGTGTTGGGCGCGGCGTCATCGGCGGAGCTTGCCTCAAGCCGATCTTCCTTTAACTCAATCAGAGCATCAATGAGCCCCTTGTCGGCGGGCATCCATTCCACCGTGGCAAGCGAGGTGCGCGGAATCCAGCGGATATCAAGCTGGCGGTCGTGTTTCTGGGGCTCATCGGATTCATCGGCGAGCGAGCAGTAGTAACACTCCATGGAGAGATGAAAATCGGGGTAGTCATACTCAACGGTGTAGAAATCGCGCAGGTTGGTGACTTTTACCTGCAGCTCCTCCATAAGCTCGCGGCGTACGGCGTCCTCGGGCGTCTCGCCGCGCATGAGCTTGCCACCGGGGAACTCCCAAAGTCCCTGCATGTCGCCGTAGCCGCGCTGCACGGCAAGCAGCTCGTCAGATCCTTCCTTGCGAATGATCCCAGCGGCAACATGAACAGTCTTCAACAGGAGTCCTCTCTCAACATCAACACGTGACAGGGTAGCTACCCGTACCTTACACAACGGTAAGGCAAGCGTAAGCCATATCGATGGTAGCCGACTCGGCTTCTTGCGACTATAGATGCCGTAGACTAATCGCAAGAAAGGACTCGGTATGCAAACCACGCACATGGCGACCCCGGTACTGGAGGTCGCGCATCTCGAAAAGGTATATGGAGCGCTGGGCAACGTGACCCGCGCGCTCAACGACGTCAACTTTACCGTCAACCGCGGCGAATTCGTGGGCATCATGGGTGCCTCGGGCTCGGGCAAGTCGACGTTGCTCAACTGTGTCTCGACCATCGATAGCGCCACGAGCGGCACCATCCGCATCAACGGACAGGACGTAACACGCATGAAGCAGGCTAAGCTTTCGCAGTTCCGCCGCGAGGAGCTGGGCTTTATCTTCCAGGACTCCAACCTGCTCGATACACTCACGGCACGCGAGAACATCGCCCTGCCGCTCACCATCGCCCGCACAAACTCGGCAGAGATCTCGACCCGCGTGCAGGATGTGGCAGCGCGCCTGTCCATCAGTCAGGTGCTCGACAAGTATCCCTACCAGATGTCCGGCGGTCAGCAGCAGCGCGTTGCCGCGGCTCGCGCGCTCGTCACCGACCCCACTATGATTATGGCCGACGAGCCCACCGGTGCCCTCGATTCCAAGAGCGCTCGTCTGCTGCTCGAGAGCCTGGAGGCCCTTAACCGCCGCCTGCGCGCCACGGTGCTCATGGTCACGCACGACAGCTTTGCCGCCAGCTACACGAGCCGTGTGCTGTTTATCCGCGACGGCAAGATCTTCACCGAGCTGCGCCGTGGCGACACCGACCGCCGAGAGTTCTTCGACCGCATTATGGAGGTCGTTGCCATGATGGGCGGTGAGGGCTCCGATGCTCTGTAAACTCGCTTGGGGCAACGTCCGCCGCGCCGGCCGCGACTACCTCGTCTACCTTTTGACGCTCACCCTGGGCGTCACGGTCTTCTATGCCTTTAACACCATTTCGATGCAGGTCGACATCGCCGGAATCGATGAAGAGGGCTTGGCGCAGGTTATGGGCAGCATGCTCGGTTACCTGACGTACTTTTTGGCCGGTGTCATGGCCTTTTTGATGGTGTATGCCAATAACTTCATCATGAAACGCCGTAAGAAGGAGTTTGGCCTGTACCAGGTGCTCGGCATGGGGCGCGGGCGCGTCGCCACGATCATGGTGCTCGAGACCGTGATAGTATCGGTCGTGGCCTTTGTCGCCGGTATTGTGCTGGGCGTGGGACTCTCCCAGCTCATGACGTTCTTTACGGCCTCGCTCTTTAAGACACAGATCGCCAATTTCCACTTCTTTTTCTCGGTGCATGCGTTCAACCTGACCCTTGTCTGCATGCTCGTAATGTTTGTGCTCACGCTGCTGCTGAACCTTCGCGCCGTGCGCCGTACCAAACTCATCGAGCTTATGGGTGCCGAGCGTCGCAACGAGAGCATCAAGACGCGCAACCCCTGGATCGCGATTGCCATCTTTGCCGCGGGCGTAGTGCTTGTGGGCGTGGCCTATTACCGTCTGCTACGTGATGGGTTCCCGCTAACCGCGACGGACAGCAAGCTGCAAGAGGCCATGAGCCAGTTTGGCATTACGACCGCTATGGTTACAGTGGGCACCTTTGCGCTGTTCTGGGGACTCTCGGGCATGCTTATCAAGCTGCTGCAGAGCTTGCGCAGCGTGTATTGGCGCGGCCTCAATATGTTTACCGTGCGTCAGCTTTCGGCCAAGGTCAATACGGTGTGCTTTTCGATGGGCGTCATCGCGATGATCCTGTTTTTGGCCATCACCTCGGTGACGTGCGGTATGTCTATTGCCAATGTGATGAACGAAAACCTGGAGCGCTATAACCCTGTTGACGTGTCTCAGACGTATGTCTATTACACGCCCGAAACGCTCGACTACTACAAGGAGTATGTCAATCCGTCTGAGGCCGATCGCATGGTGCTGGCCGATGCAACGGTCGATTTGTACGCTGCATGGCATGGCGAGCGCAAGTCGGCGGACAACAACGATGAGACCGGCAAGAAGGTCAATATCGCCGATGTTGCCGGTGAGCATGTGCAGATCGATTCGTATCTGAGTTATCCGCTTGGCGGCTCGGGCCCCTCGGTGGTGGCGGGTGAGATGTGCAAGGCCATGGGCGAAAAGCTTCCCAAGGCGCTCGAGGGAAGCAACGCCGATGCGATGGGTCTGTATGTGACGCCGGCGAGCCAGTACAACAAACTGCGCCAGATGATGGGCGAGGAGCCGGTGAGCATTGGCCGCGACCAGTATCTGCTCACGTGTGATATGGGCGGTGAGCTGGGCGACCTGTACACCAAGTATATGGCTGGCGGCCATGCCCTAACCTTGGGCGGGCATACGCTCAAGCCCGCAACCGATAAGTCGGACGAGGACACGGCGGCCATCGCCAACTCGGCGATGGGCAGCAATCCCGGTACCGTGGTCGTAGCCGATGAGCTGCTGTCCCAGCTTAATCTGCAACCGTATTCCAGTAATCTGCTCGTTAATTACAAACAGGGTATGGATACGACCGAGGCAGACGAGAGCATTAAATACACCTTGCTCGACAATCTGCTCGTTGACGGCAAGGAGCCGGGGTCGTGGGGAGTCTTCATCACGCGTTCCGAGATGTACACGCAAGCAGCGCAGATGAACGGCATGATTAGCTATCTGGCCATCTACATTGGCTTTGTGCTGGTCGTTGCGTGCGCGGCAATCCTATCGATCCAGCAGCTCTCCAATGTGGCCGACGGCAACCGCAGCTATCGTGTGCTGGCACAGATCGGCTGTGACGACCGCCAGATCCGGCATTCGGTGATGGCGCAGCAAGCGGTGTTCTTCCTGTTCCCGCTGGCAGTGGGCTTGGCGCACTCCTTTGTGGCGCTCAAGGTGATCATCGAGCTGGTGAGCGTATTCGGCGATATGAGCATCGCCGGCACCGTGGGTCTTACCTGTGCGATTTTCCTGGCAGCCTATGGTGGCTACTTCCTGGTGACCTACCTCATGAGCACCGGCATGGTGCGAGCTGCCATAGCCACCCGCTACAGCGAGTAGCAAGCGGGCAAAACCGTCGCAAAATCAGAGCGAATAACCGCCGCGAAGGGACCAGGGGCCCTTTCGCGGCGGTTTTTGCCAACCTGGTGCGTCTCAGATACAAGTGAGTAGACTTATTTGGATATACCGAGCACACCGCGACAAGTGCCCAATAAAACCGCAGGTCAGAGCTGTGTCGATTTGGGGCGTGCTCGGCCTTCTGCAAAAAGCCTACTCACTTGGTTTTCGCTGTTAGAAGGCCGTCGCGAGGGAAAGCAGTTCCCTCGCGACGGCCTTCACGTTTGCCCAGATAAAACCTGCCAAAATAAACCTGTCCCTTTTTGGTAGGTTATCGCTTCCAGAAGTGGAGGATCAGCGTCGTGCGGTTTTGCTGCTCGGTTTTGACCAGGATGTTGTGGATGTGGGTCTTGACGGTGCCCACGGCAAGGAATAGCTCGTCGGCGATCTCTTGGTTCGATTTGCCCAGCACAACCAGGTGCATGACTTCGGTCTCGCGGTTGGAGAGCTTGTAGGCGTTGCGGTAGAAGGGCATCTGCTCTTCGATGTGTCGATCAAGATCGCTGACGTTCTTTTCCTCGGGTGCCTCCTGCATGCGAATCGAAAGCACGTGATAGGCGTAGATGATCAGCAGAATCGCAAAGTAGCATGCAAAGATGTTCTCGCTAAAGTTGCGCTCGGATAGGTACAGTTGCAGCCAGGAGGGTGCCAGGCTCATGGGAACAACAAGGATGTTGTAGAAATCCTCGGCAACGATGCACCCGACCAGAATGGCGCCGATAATGAGGTGCTTTCTTTGATTGTTGACGCGCGCCTTAAGCTCGACCTGCGTGCTTTTATGCGCCGTCCAAAAGATATAGAGCCCCACAAATACAAGGAATGCCTGACGCATCGTGTAGTAGAGCCATTGATGCATGGGGCCGTAGGGGACAGCGACAATGATCAGCAGCTCGCTCAGGAAGAACGTTGCGACGGGAATAACAAACTGCTTTTTTGAATGTTTGTCGAGCAAGTCCATGGCAATGAGCCAGATAAAAGCTTGTGAAGCGGTCGCCACAAGGGTCCGCATTACAGGCATGGTAATTGAGTAATAGTCACTGGCCGGAAAACTCTGGTTTTGCAACGTGTATTCAAAAAAGAAGATCTCGGTCATCTCGATGGCATAGCAAATAAAAACGCCGCTGCCATAGATAAAGAATCGGCGACGGGACGAGGCATAGGCGGCAAGCGAAAGCACTGCCGTCACAATACAGATCACGAGTATCGCTAGGGTATAGAAGAACATCAGAGTGTTCATCTGTCACCGTCCCATCTCATTTAATCTATGGCAAAGCCCTGTATGCCTTGTGGGGTATAGACGTCTCAACCCTTCGTTTCATTGCGGATTAGGCACCGAGATACAGCATAGCCGTATACCGTTCGCGGTTCTAGATAGTAAACCCCCTGCAAGCCCGCTACCTGCGGGTTTATATTGGTTTAGAGGGGGTGTAACTCCGTGAACGGTCTTTAATCCCGAATAAACTAGGTAAAAATTGCATACGGGTGAATGATGGTCTTGTCAACACGAGGCGTGATGTACGAGCGCCTCATAGTAATAGTCGGCAAGACCGGCGGAAAGGAAATCGACATGGCACTGCCTAAGGATTTCATCGACACCAACGACTTCACCAAAGAGCAGATTCTGGCTATCGAGGATCTTGGCCTGGCAATGAAGAAGGCCATCAAGGTTGACGGTTATTATCCGCACCTGCTCCGCAACAAGAGCCTTGGCATGATCTTCCAGCAGGTCTCCACCCGCACCCGTCTTTCCTTCGAGACCGCTATGACCGACCTCGGCGGCCATGCTCAGTTCTATGGCCCTGGCACCATCCAGCTCGGCGGTCACGAGTCCCTGGGCGACACCGCTCGCGTTATGGGCTCGTTGCTCGACATCATGATGGCTCGCGTTGACCGTCACAAGGACGTCGTCGGTCTCGCCGAGGGCTCCGCTGTTCCCGTCATCAATGGCATGTCCGAGTTCAACCATCCCACGCAGGAGATGGGCGACCTCATGACCATGCTCGAGAACCTCCCCGAGGGCAAGAAGATCGAGGACTGCACCCTAGCCTTCATCGGCGACGCCACCCAGGTCTGCGTCTCCCTCATGTTCATCGCCTCCAAGGTCGGCATGAAGTTTGTCCAGTTTGGACCTAAGGGCCACCAGATCCCCGACGGCGGCCTGCATGTTGGCACCGTTGAGGAGCGCACCGAGTTCGGCAAGCAGATGATGGCTATCGCCGAGGAGAACTGCAAGGTCTCCGGCGGCTCGGTCGTCATCTCCGACGACATCGAGTGCATCAAGGGCGCCGACTTCATCTACACCGACGTGTGGTATGGCCTGTACGACGAGGAGGTCTCGGGCGAGAACTACATGGACGTGTTCTATCCCAAGTATCAGGTCACCATGGACATGATGAACTTCGCCGGCCCCAACTCCAAGTTCATGCACTGCCTGCCGGCCACCCGCAATGAGGAAGTCGTCGACGAGGTCATGGACGATCCCGAGCGCTCCCTGTGCTGGGTCGAGGCCGAGAACCGCAAGCACTCCATCCGTGCTCTCCTTGCCGCCCTGGGCAAGCGCACTCCGCTCAACGACGAGGGTGTCGAGTACTCCGCCAAGGCTGAGCTCCACGCCGCTCTCGAGGCTCTCGAGCAGCTCTAAGCCTCAAAGCTTCTAAAAGCACGTTTGCGGGCGGCGGATGCTCGTCTCCTGTCGCCCGCTCACCGAGGCTCAAGCAATTGCCTTAGTACCTTGGGCCTCGGATCTGTCCAAGACTGAGCGAAGGAGCTCATCATGAGCGACGGAAAGAAAAAGCTTTCCTTCTTGACGGTCATTTCGACCATCATCTGCGTCGTCTTCGTTTGCGAGGCCGCCGCTCCTGCTGCTGCCATTGGCAACCAGCAGTTCTTCTGGTGGATCTTCCTGATCCTGACCTTCCTGCTTCCCTACGGCATGGTTGTCGCCGAGCTCGGTACTACCTATGACGGCGAGGGCGGCATTTACGACTGGGTACGCGATGGCCTGGGCGACAAATGGGGCGCCCGCATCTCGTACTACTACTGGGTCAACTACCCGCTGTGGATCGCCTCGCTGGCTACGATGTTCCCCGACATCCTGGGCATGGCCTTTAGCGTCGAGTTCAACTTGGTCGCCAAGATGGGTATCGAACTTGCCTTTGTGTGGATCGTCTACCTTATGGGCCGCTCAAAGGCGGCCGACTCCGAGTGGGTCCTTAACGGTGGCGCCATCATCAAGGTCGCCGTCGCCGTTATCGTCGGCGCCCTGGGCATTTGGTATGCCATGGAGAACGGTTTTGCGAACGACATGTCCGCCGCCACCTTCCTGCCCGAGCTCACCAACACCAACGCTCTCGGTTACCTGTCGATCATCATCTTTAACTTCATGGGCTTCGAGGTCATCTGCACCATGACCGACGACATGGCCGATCCCGCTCGCGATATCCCCAAGGCTATCATCGTCGGTGGCCTGTCCATCGCCGTGATCTACCTGTTCGCTGGCTTTGGCATCGGCGCTGCTGTGCCGGCCGATTCCATCGACCCCGACTTTGGCATGATTGTCGCAGTCCAGACCATGGTGGGCGACTCCATGATCTTTAAGGTCATCTGCATCGCCTTCCTGATCACCCTGTTCGCAAACATGGCCGCTTGGTCCTTCGGCGTTAACTCCGTCGCCCGCTACGCTGCCGAGCACGGCAACATGCCCAAGGTCTTCGCCTCGATGATCTCTGACGACGATATGCCCAACGGCGCCAACCTGGTCAACGCCGTCGTTGCCTCCCTGGTGCTGTGCCTGCAGCTGGTTCCCATCGACGCCATCTCCAACGGTGTTTTCTGGATGCTCTTCGGCACCTCCGTCGTCTTCCTGCTGCTCACCTACATCCCGATGTTCCCGGCATTCCTCAACCTTCGTAAGAACGACCCGAACCGCGAGCGCATCTTCACGTTCCCGTTTAAGGGCGCCGTGATGAAGGTTATGCTGGCCATCCCCTGCATCGAGCTGATCCTGGCCATCGTTGCAACGCTGGTTCCGTTCTCCGTCGATGAAATTGGCGACAAGGTCCCGATGATCGTTATCTTCATCGTGCTTGTGCTCATCGGCGAGGTCGTCCGCGTCGTCAGCGCCAAGGGTCGCGAGACCGAGTACAAGGGTCTCACCCCTGAGCTGGCTGCTCAGCGTCTCGCTGAGGAGGCCGCCGAGGCCGAAGAGGACTAGAGCACCCGGATTCGGGACTCCGACCCTCCTCGCGTACCAACGTGCGCTTCGTCGGGCTTGTCGCTCCCGACTCTGGGCACTCCGGCCTCTTTGGAGGCGTGCCCAAGCGACAGGTTTGCTAACCATTCCCTGGGGTGGGTGTGAGCTATTGCTCCGGTAACCACCGCCCACCCCAATCTCTCTTCCGTATCCTTCGTGCGTTCTGTCTCCGCGCACCGGGTTACGTCGTCGCTTGCCGGTGCGACTCCGTGAAAACCGGCGCCGGGCGCCCCGACCTTTGCCGGGGAACGGGCGCCTACCATCTCTTGGTTTTAGGCTGCGGGTAACCCGCCCGCGGCAAACGATCGTTCGATTTGGAGGAAATCTTATGCGTACGATCACCGAGTCCGAGTCCACCCCCAAGGCCGACGGCTTCTTCATGCCCGCCGAGTTCGCCCCGCAGGATCGCGTGTGGATGGGCTGGCCCCACCGCACCGACACCTGGGCCCACGGCGCCAAGCCTGCTCAGAAGCAGTATGCTGCCATCGCCCGCGCCATCTCCGAGTTCACCCCGGTCTATATGTGCGCCAACCAGGTCGACTATGCCAACTGCAAGGCCGTCTTCGAGAACGACGAGAACGTCACCGTCATCGAGATGACCACCGACGACGCCTGGTTCCGCGACACCGCCGCCACCTACGTCATCAACGGCAAGGGCGAGAAGCGCGCCAACCACTGGCACTTCAACGCCTACGGCGGCCTCGTCGACGGCCTCTATTTCCCGTGGGACAAGGACGAGCAGATCGCCCTTAAGATGGCTGAGCTCTCCGGCTGCCGTCGCTATCGTCCCGACGACATGATCCTCGAGGGCGGCTCCATCACCGTCGACGGCGAGGGCACCCTTGTCGTTACCGACCAGTGCCTCCTGTCCCCCGGCCGCACCTGCTCTGCGGTGCTCGAGGAGGAAGAGGATCCCGAGTCCATCTGGCCTAAGTACCACAAGAAGTTCGAGCCCTGGAGCGAGGAGCTTCGCGAGTACATGAACGAGCACCTCAAGGATTACCTGGGTGTCGAGAAGGTCATCTGGGTCAAGGAGGGCATCGACCCCGAGGAGACCAACGGCCACATCGACGACGTCGCCACGTTCATTGCCCCGGGCGTCATGGCCTGCATCTGGACCGACGACCCCGAGTACCCGTTCTACGAGCAGTGCCACGCTGCCTACGAGACCCTCTCCAACGCCGTTGACGCCAAGGGCCGCAAGCTGAAGGTCTACAAGCTCTGCATGCCCGTGAACCCGCTGTTCATGGACCAGGCTTCCTGCGACACCATCGACGCCGACGAGAACGCCGAGCCGCGCGTCCCCGACGAGCCGCTGATCGCCTCCTACATGAACTACCTTGTCACCAACCACGGCGTTATCGTCCCGCAGTACGGCGACGAGAACGACCAGCTGGCCGTTGACACGCTCCAGAAGATCTATGACGAGGTCTGGGGCGAGGGCGTCTACAAGTGCGTCGGCGTTCAGTCCGAGCAGGTCGTCTTCGGCGGCGGCAATATCCACTGCATTACGCAGCAGGAGCCCTCGGCGTAACTCAGGCACGCCACCTTGGCGTTCACTCGTCGCTTACGTAGCGTCAGTACGCTACGCTCCTCGTTCGCGCCAATCTGGCGCACCTGAGCACGCCGAGTAAACGTCTGGCTTTCCGAGGCACCCCATCTCGCCGCTCAAACCGTCGCTCGCGTACCAAAGTACGCTTCGCTCCTCTTTCGCGGCGACCTGGGGCACCTCGAAAACCCAGCCGATCAATCGGACAATCGGCGAATCGAACCATCTTGGGGCATTGATGGTCGGCTTGCCCGATGTCTTGGTCGGTTGGGTTTTCTTTGGGCACTCCGTTGCCTCCACTTCGGAGTGCCCTTTTCTTTGATTGAGTACGCGTCTGGCCTGGGATTTTTTGCGGGTTAGGCCAATTGTTCGCTTGAATTTCCCAGGTCAGACGCGTTTTCAATTGCCGAAAGTTATCGGTCGTGAACGCGGCCGTTTTGATCGGAGTATCTATGTACCAGCGTATCGTTATCTACACGCGCCTGTTCCGCGAGCGTTGGTCCAATAATTGCATCCTCTCTTCTCTTTGGGATGGCACCTGCACCGGTGACGCGGCCTGCAACCCTACCTTGGGCTGCGCCTTCGGTACAGATGCCATCCTTTTTGCTGTAGGGGGAGCGCGCCATGGCAGGTAAAAAGTTCTCCCTGATCGAGGTCATCCTTTCGGTTATCTGCGTCGTGTTTACCATCGAGGCGGCGGCTCCGGCATCTGCCATGGGCAACGTGCAGTTCTTCTGGTGGATCTTCCTTATCATTACGTTTTTGCTTCCCTATGGTCTGGTGGTGGCCGAGCTGGGTACGGCGTTTGATTCCGAGGGCGGCCTGTACGATTGGGTTCGCTTGGGCCTGGGCGACCGTTGGGGCGCCCGTTGCTCTTGGTGCTACTGGGTTAACTTTCCGCTGTGGGTGGCAAGTATCGCCTGCATGTTCCCCAGTGTCATTAATGCGGTGTGGGGTATCGAGTTTTCACTCGGGATCCGAATCGCCATCGAGATTGCCTTTGTGTGGGGCGTCACGGTCATGGCAATGCAGCCGGTGGCCGAGGCAGATTGGGTCATGGACGGCGGCGCCGTCATCAAGGTGCTCATTACCGCTGTGGTGGGAATCGTCGGCATTTGGTTTGCCTGCAATAACGGCTTTGCCAACGACATGTCGTTTAAGACCTTCATTCCAGATCTGGGCGACACCAATTCGTTGACGTACCTATCGATTATCCTGTTCAACTTTATGGGCTTCGAAGTGGTCGCGACCTTTGCCAGCACGATGAAGAACCCGTCGCGTGATATCCCCAAGGCGGTTATTGCCGGTGGCGTGGCCATTGCGGCGATCTACATCATCTGTGGCATTGGCATTGGAGCTGCGGTTCCCACCGAGCAGCTTTCACTCGATTCGGGCATTGTGGACGCAGTCGCCGCTATGGTGGGGCGCACCCACCCGCTGACGATGGTCGTGGGCGTGGCCTTTTTGGTGACGCTGTTCGCCAATATGATCTGCTGGAGCTTTGGCGTCAACAACGTAGCGAGCTATGCCGCGCGCCATGGCAACATGCCGCGTCCCTTTGCGTTGGTGTCCAAAAAGACCGGCATGCCCAACGGCTCGGCGCTCATTAACGGCTGTTTTGCCAGCCTGGTGCTGCTGCTCCAGATTCCGCTGGGTGAGGGTTCCGACGTCTTTTGGGTCTTCTTCTCGATGAACGTCGTCTTTCTGCTCATGAGCTATATCCCCATGTTCCCAGCGTTTTGGCGTCTGCGCAAGCACGATAATCGCTCGCGTGTGTTCCGTGCGCCTTTCGAGGGCAAGGTGCTCGCGGTGGCGCTTGCGATTCCCGTGGTGGAGCTCGTGCTTTCGATTGTTGCTACGATTGTGCCGCTCAACAGCTCACCTGCCGAGATGGCAAAGTTGCCGATTCTCGCGGGCGTAGTGATTGGCGTGTTATTGGGCGAGGTTTCGCGCCTCATATCTCGCCGCGGCCGAAGCGTCGACAATCCCGGCGTTGGTGCACGGGGGTCAGGTTACTTTGCACCAAAACAGTAAGCGCCGCGAGTTACGCAGCGCTTGGTGCATCTTGGATTACTGTTCGCGGTGCTCGGGATCGGAAACGAGCTTAGGCGCAAAGTAGGGGACGTGGCCCAGGTAGGGGCAGCTGTCCGAACGCGCCTCGACGACACAGGGGACGTCATTGTAGGTAAGTGAGTCGCTCAGGTGGACGATGGCCTTGGCGGCAGGGGCAACGAGTATTTTGAGCGGTGCGATAGGCGCCATGGCATCTCCTTTCATCGGTGAGACACAGCTTGTTTATCTAAACGATACAGTACGTTTAATCGGTGAGTCTAATCTTGCGGCAAAGAATCTGTCAACATCCTCACGGCATCTAGACAGGGGAGGCGGGCATGAGTTTCGCGTTCTATATCTACACCACGATTATCATGGGTGTGGCTCTGGTGACCAGTGCCGTGGCATTGGTGGTTTGGCTCATGACGCGCCGTCGCGACAGCCTGGTGGCCGCGGCGGGCTTTTTGCTCTACATGCTCGATATGTCGGTCATTTTTTTTGACGAGTACAATCGGCTCAAATACGACTACGCTGTTACCTTTAGCGAGCCGTTGCAGCACCCCTTGCTGCGCTGCGTGCTCGGTATTGCCATCTATGCCTGCGTGGTACTGTGGATGTTTGCGCGCTTGCGCAAAAGGCCGACGTCGCGCATGCTCGGACTTGTTATCGTGCCGTTTTCAATCTTGCAATTGGTGCTGGTGCCTCGCAGCGGTGCTGCCGGAGAGATGCAGCAGTATCTCTTTTGGCTCACGCGTGACCTGGGAAATGTAGGATGTCTTGCCTATGCCGCCTGGCATTACCGGCACAGGGCCACGCGTGTTGAGAAACTCGACCTCGACCGCTCAAAGCTCTTTTGGAAGGTGGCACTCGTTCTTGCGTTTTGCGTAATCGCCGAGGACACCTACATGATTTTGCTCTGCCGCCCCGACTCTCAAAACCCCGTCATCAGCCTCTTTTTGTGGTATCTGTCCGAGCGCAATATCTCCGAAAACGTGCTGCTCGTGGCATGCGCGGTCCAACTCTTTTGCCAGTTTAGCCATATCCTGCGCGTGTATGCCCGTCATCCGCGTGCCGATGAGGACGTGGCGGCCGAGAGCGCACGCTCTGGGGACGATCTAGCATCACGCGTTGTGATCTATGCCGATGCCCATAAGCTGTCGCGGCGCGAGCAGGAGGTGCTCACGCTGGTGCTGAAGGGCAACGACGCCCAAAACATCGCCAGCGAGTTGGTCATCAGCCCTGGCACTGTCAAGGCGCACTTGCATCGCATCTACGTTAAAAGCGGTGTCTCCAACCGAGATGACCTCATAGATGCCTTTTGGCGTTCCTAGTCCTATTCTTCCTTGCATGCGGGTCTTGCCGTGTGGGCGGGCACGCCGTTGGGCGTAATGACGCGGTAATAATCTCAGACAATAAACCTGCAGGTAAAGCGTGTAAACCTGCTTAAACTGACCGTTTGCGATCCCTGGCCTTGGCACGGATTTGCCCCTGTGTATCAATGGGTGTAGCGCGAAGCCGCGGACGTGGGACAGACGTCCGAGCACGGCTTGTAGGCACGCGCCGATGCGGGAGCGCTACGCTCCCAACCGAGTGCCCACGCGGGCGGTGCGTCCGCGTTGCAACCAAAGATGCCTGAGGAGGCTCACATGGACAAGGCTGATGTAGTTATCAAGAGCAACGCCGTCTTTACCGGCGATGGGCTCGAGCCGTTTAAGGGCGGCGTTGCCGTGCGCGGTGATAAGATTGTTGCCTGCGGTGACGATGCTCACCTGGCACCGTTTATCGGTCCCGATACCGAGGTGCGCGACTTTGGCGACCAGCTCGTCATGCCCGGCCTGATCGACTCACACACGCATTTTGCCCAGGGCGCGCTTATGACCGACCCCGATTTTTCCGTCAACCTCATCGACTGCACCAGTTTTGAGATGGCGATGGAACGTGTCGTGGCGTTTGCGGCCGACCATCCCGATAACGAGTGGATTCTGGGCTGCCAGATTATCCAGTTCCAGTGGGATGTCCCCGAGATGCCCACAGCCGCGATGATCGATGAGTACATCTCGGACCGCCCGGTCTTTCTGCAGCAGGTTGACCTGCATACCTTTAGTGCCAATACCTGCGCCATCAACAAGGTGGGAGTAACTTCGCAGACGCCCGATCCCGCAGGCGGCAAGATCCTTAAGGATGCCGAGGGCAATCTGACGGGCGTGTTTTCCAACAACGCCGGCGTCTTCTTTATGGACGAGGTCTACGACCCAGCGCCCGAGGTTGTTGACGCGTCGTTTGCAAAAACCGCCCGGCGCGCCAATGCCCTGGGAATCACTACGGTCGGCATGGTCAATCCTACGTTTGTGAGCATGGAAAACCCGTATGCGGTGTTGGCAGGTCTTAATGCCAAGGGCGACTTGCCACTGCGCGTGTTCCTGTACACCGATCTGTTCGAAAACGAGTCCTTAACGCTCGAGCAGATCAAGGAGAAATACGCCTTCTCGGGTACGCAGGTCGAGTGGCACGGCTTTAAGCAGTTTCTTGATGGCGTGTGCTCCGACCACACCGCTTGGATGCTTGAACCCTATTCCAACGCGCCCGATACCTGCGGTGAGCCCGCGGAGGATCCAGAGCGCATCCGTGCCGCCATTGTCAGGGCGCAGGAATGGGGCGTTGACACGCGCGTCCATACGATCGGCGATCGCTCGGTGCGTTTTGTGCTTGATTGCTTTGAGGAGGGCGAGCGCTTGCATGGTAAGCGGGGTTGCCGCCACTCCATGGAGCACAACGAGACGGTTCAGCCCGAGGATCTGCCGCGCTACGCGGAGCTTGGTATATGCCCCGGCATGCAACCGTGGCACATGCTGCTCGATATGGCTGACCTTGCCAAGGACGATGCCGTGGGCCCCGAGCGTGCAGCGCTTTCGTGGCCCCTGCACAGCCTGCTTGCCAGCGGTGCCGTGGTGCACTTGGGCAGCGACTTCCCCGTTGTGGGCTTGGAGCCCATGGAGGAGGTGTACGGCGCGGTCTTCCGCATGCTCGAGGACGGCTCCAACCCAGAAGGGTGGTTCCCGCAGGAGCGCATCACCATGGCCGAGGCCCTGCGCGCCTACACCTACGGCAGCGCCTACGCCATGCATGCCGAGGATCGCATCGGTACGCTCGCATGCGGCAAACAGGCTGATATCTGTGTGCTCGACCGCAACCTCTTTGACTGCGAACCGGCTGAGGTCCTCGAGGCCACGGCGTCTCTCACGATGATTGCCGGCAAGGTGGTCTACGAGGCCTAGCGGGGCTGCTGCATCGCTGGGCGGTGCCACAGCCTGTGCGTGCCGCCCATCCATTCATCCATCCATTCATCAATCTCTCATGGAAAGGGGAGAACAATGGCAGAAGAGACAACCGCCGCTGTTGAGGAGGAGCGTGAGCTTGCCTCGCAGCCGATTCCCGGCCTGGTGCGCAAGTACACCATCATCACCGGCCAGGGTATGCTCGCCCAGATTATCATGGTGGTCCTTGAGGGCCTCGTGATGGGTTGGGGCCTGGGTGCACACGGCCTGGCCTGTGTTTCGATCATCATGTCGGTCGAGTACATTAACCTGGCCTTTGGCAACCTGTTTGGCACCGGCGTGCCCGCCGTGGTGGGCAACCTTTTGGGTGCCGGCGACATTAAGGGCGCCAGCAAGGCGTTTAGCCAGGGTTTTTGGCTTACCACGATTGTGAGTGTGCTGCTTGCTGTGGTGATGGCTGTGTTTACCGAGCCCATCTGCGCATTCTTCGGCGCCACGCCCGACATCATGGCCGATACCGTTGCCGGCGTGCGCACCTTCTCCGTGCTGCTGCCGCTCACGGTCATTGGTCAGATGGTCACCGCCGTCATGCGTGTGGACGAGAAGGTTCAGATCCAGGCCAACCTCATGACCGTGTCTGCCATCGTCGCTATCTGCTGGCTTGCGCTTTCCACGTTTGTGCTCAAGCTTGGCGTTATGGGAGCTGGCGTGTACTACGGTCTTTCCATCGGTATCTGGGCCATCGGTATCTTCTGGTTCATCGGCGGTAAGAAGTCGCAGCTCCAGATCAGCGCCGCCGACCTCAAACTCGACATGGCCATCTGCGGCCAGATCATTAAGATTGGTTTCCCGTTCTTTTTGGTGCAAGCTGCCACGTTCATCTTCAACACCGTTGCCAACTCGTTGCTTGGCCAGCTCGGCGGCGACATGGGTTCGCTCTACATCGCGGCCTTTGGTGTGATCAACGGCTACATCCTCTACATTACCATGATGGTCGCCCAGTGCTTCTCGTACGGCCTGCAGCCCATTGCCGCCTTCAACGCCGGCGCCAAGGCGTGGGCGCGCCTCAAGGAAACGCTCTCCTGCACGCTTAAGTACCAGGTCGTGACGCTTGCTGCGGTGTCTGCTGTGCTATGGGTGGCCGCAACGCCGGTCTGCGCCTTTTTTGCTGGTAGCGACCCGGCGCTCGTCGAGGTTGCCGCCAACGCCACGCGCATCGTTATCCTGGCCGTGGCCCTGGGCTATCTTGCCATGACCATGTCGATGTACTTCCAGGCGGTTGAGAAGGTGGGTATCGCCACGTTCACCGGTCTGCTCCGCTACGTGATCTGCTCCGTGCCGCTTATGTACCTGCTTGGCAACATGATGGGCGTTCAGGGTGTCTGGTTTGCCTTGGTGGCGGCTGACGCCATCACTGGTCTTATCTCCATCGCCCTCGCCGTCCGCGAATCCAAGCGACTTGCCACGCTCTAGACTCGGACACGGCCGGCCCGCGATAGTCGAATAAGTCAACTCGCCTGCAAGCCACCACAATGGGGACAGTTCCCATTGTGGTGGCTATTGTTATTTAGGGTCTGAGATTTCGGCTCTATAAATAACGTTTTTGAACTGGGCTACTATAAGATTGTGGAAAACACTACTACAAGATTATGGAAAACGCTACTGCGAGATTATGGCAAATGATACTATACGATTATGGTAACAGCGTTATAAGGGGCGTTGATATGGCCGAGTACATTAACAGGGATTTGCATGAGTTGCTCATTCGCATGGCGGGTTGGTTTCCTGTTGTGTCGTTGACGGGGCCTAGGCAGAGCGGAAAGTCTACGCTGGTTAGGCATGCCTTTCCCGACTATTCCTATGTCACGCTTGAGGACCCCCAAACGAGGCGCGCGGCCTTGGAGGATCCGGTGAGTTTTATCCGCAACCGAAAGGGCGGACTCATCATCGATGAGGCGCAATACGCCCCGGATTTGTTCTCGATGATCCAGGTTGTTTCGGATGAGCGGGGAGATGCCGGTCAATACATCCTTACGGGATCGCAAAACTTTTTGATGATGAAAAGCATCGGCCAGTCTCTTGCCGGGCGAGTCGGGATCTTAAAATTGCTGCCATTTTCGTTTCGAGAAGCGGAGAGGGGCCAGCAGGGGCAGTTGGAAGTGGATTTGTTTGCGCTCGAAGGGGGATACCCTCGCCTGCGTTCCGCCGGAATGCCGTCCTCGGTTTATTTCCCCAGCTATATTGATACCTATGTTGAGCGCGATGTTGTGGGCTTGCTTGACGTGCGCAATAAAGCGGAGTTTCATAAGTTACTGTCCATAATTGCCCAGAGCGCCGGTGCTCTCATTAATATATCTTCGCTTTCTCGAGATACGGGTGTGAACGTATCGACCATTAAAAGCTGGTTGTCTATCCTGGAGCAGAGCTACCTGACGTTTTCACTGCAGCCTTATTATGCAAATGCCAGGAAACGTTTGACTAAAACGCCCAAGCTTTATTTTTACGACACGGGGCTGCTCTGCTACTTGCTCAAAATTGGATCACTGGAGCAACTTTTGGAGAGCCCTTATCTGGGGGCAGTTTTCGAAAACCTCATCGTTTCCGAAACGGCGAAGAGCCATCTCAACGTGGGCGAGAATCCCGAGTTGTATTTCTATAGGGACGACGGCAAGCGAGAAATCGATTTGCTCGACTGCACAAACTCAGGGAGTCCCAAGGCTATCGAAATAAAATCATCCAGAACGTATCACGATAAGTACGCCCGCCATTTACAGGCTGTATGCGATGAGATCGACATTGCAAAAGATGCGCGCTATGTTGTGGCCCGCGTGGATTCAACGTATGAGTCGAAAGACTGTAGCGTGGTCTCGGCGCGTGATTGGCTTTTGCGATAACAAGTTCGGCGTATTAACAACTGCCGCGAAGGGTCCGGATCCCTTTCGCGGCGGTTTTTTGCCGATCCGGTGCGCCTCAGATGCAAGTGAGTAGGCTTTTTTGGATCTGTCGAGCACACCGCGACAAACGCTAAATAAAACCGCAGGTCAGAGCTGTGGCGTTTTGGAGTGTGCTCGGCCTCCTGCAAAAGGTCTACTCACTTGGTTTTTCGGCGAGAAGGCCGCCGCAAGGGCAAGTAGCTCCCCTCGCGGCGGTTGGCGTTTTCCCAGATAAAACCTGCCAAAATAAACCTGTCCCTTTTTGGCATGTCCCTTTTGGCGTGGCTGATTGGTTTGGGCTGTTTTGGAGAAAGCCCATGAGGTGGCACTCAGGCTAATCCTGCGTGTCGCCTCCGTACATGTAGACGATAAAGCCGTCGCCGGTGTCTTGGCTGTGATCCTCCAGGATGCGTTTCATGTTGAGGTGCTCGTAGAACTGCCAGTCGGAGTTGCAGTCGCTCATCAGGAAGAACTTGGTGCAGCCTGCCTTGGCGAGCTCGGCGCGCGCAAGGTCGATAAGCGCGCGGCCGAGCCCCTTGCCCTGCCACTCGGGCACGATGATGATCAGGTTGAGCTGGCCCTGGGCATACTCGTTGCCTGTGGCGGCAAAGCGATCCGCCGTGGCCTTTTCGCGACTGTCGCCGAAGAGCGAGCCCTCGAGCTTGGCGTCGGCAGCCTTTGCCATTTCGGTTGCCTGGGCGAGCATCTCGTTGTAGCAGGACTCCCACGTGGGGTTGGTGCGCGGCTTGCCGTCCTCGAAGATGCCGATGCAGCAGGCGGCGATAATGCGGCCCTCGGCCTCGGCGACAAGCGCGATAGGTGAGCGTTGCAGCTGCATAGCGATGTTAAAGCGCGCGCAGAAATCGGCAGCTTCGACGTCGCCGCGGTTGCGCAGCGTGTTGCACCACAGCTGGTTGTAGATGGCAGCGATGCCGGTCAGGTCGTCGAGCGTGGCGGCGCGCAGGGTTACGTTGTCAAGGCTCATGAAGGCTCCTTCCAAGTTGGGTCAGGCCACCTCTGAGTGTGACATGGACGCAGGGCGGCCGCATCAATCATTCGGCAGGCGAGCCCCGATCCCTCGGGGACGGAGGAAAAGGGGTCACGAGTGAGGATTTTCGGACGCTTGCCCGACGAGAGTGGATAATCTCCCACTTTGAGCGCGAACATGGGCCAAAAACGGGAGATTATCCACTCTCGTGGTGAGCGGGCCCTTGTGTCGATTCATTCCCTTTTTAGTAGGCTGTGCTTGCACTTTAGCGTGCGACAGCGGATAATGCCGAGCACTCGACAATACGCTTTTTGCTCTCTCTATAGATTGAGGAGGCCCCTATGGCCATGGATTTCAAACGCAGGCTGCCGATCCCCATGGAGATCCGCGAGGAAATGCCGCTTTCCGCCGAGCTTACCGCTAAGAAGCAGGCATTCGACGCCGAGGTCGCCAAGGTCTTTACCGGCGAGGACGCGCGCAAGGTGCTCATCATCGGCCCGTGCTCTGCCGATCGCGAGGATTCGGTCCTCGAGTACATGAACCGCCTGGCCAAAACCGCCGAGGAGGTCAAGGACAAGCTCATCCTCATCCCGCGTGTCTACACCAACAAGCCGCGCACCAAGGGTACCGGCTACAAGGGTCTACTGCACAATCCCGACCCCGAGGCGCCCGATGACCTGCTCGAGGGCGTCAAGGCCATTCGCCACATGCACCTGCGCGTCATCGAGGAGACCGGCTTCTTTACCGCCGACGAGATGCTCTACCCCTCTAACTATCAGTACCTTGTCGATCTGCTGAGCTACGTCGCTGTGGGCGCGCGCTCGGTCGAGAACCAGGAGCACCGTCTGGTGTCGAGCGGCATTTCGGTGCCGGTGGGCATGAAGAACCCCACTGCCGGCTCCACCACCGTCATGCTCAACTCCATCTACGCCGCTCAGGCGCATCAGAGTTTCATCTTCCGCAACTGGGAGGTCGAGTGCGACGGCAATCCGCTCGCGCACGCCGTTATGCGTGGCTACATCGGTCTCGATGGGCGCACCTACCCCAACTACCACTACGAGCACCTCGAGCGCCTGGCCGAGCGCTATACCGAGCACGCCGGCTATGCCAATCCGGCAGCGGTCATCGACTGCAACCACGACAACTCGGGCAAGCGTCCACTGGAGCAGTATCGCATTTGCAAGGAGGTGCTCGACAGCTGCCGCCGCAACGAAGCCATTTCAAGGCTGGTCAAGGGCTTTATGATCGAGTCCTACCTTGAGGACGGCAACCAGCCGGTCGACGGCGGTGTCTTTGGCAAGTCGATCACCGATCCGTGCCTGGGCTGGGAAAAGACCGACTACCTCATTCACGAGATCGCGGAGCGGGTTTAGTTACGCGGGTTTTCGCTGACTCTGCCAAGACATCGGCGGTCCCGTTGCTGCCGGGCACTCATTGGGGACAGACTTAAATGAGTGCTCGCAGAATGAGAGTGGATAATCTCCCGTTTTTAAGTAGTCGTTGGGGACGTTCTTGTTTGACTGGTCGTTTAAGAACGTCCCCAATGACTACCCTGTTGGCCTTTTCCAG
>NZ_QRWO01000012.1:0-472 GCF_003459655.1 Collinsella sp. AF19-1LB | reverse complement strand
GCGGTGTCTTTGGCAAGTCGATCACCGATCCGTGCCTGGGCTGGGAAAAGACCGACTACCTCATTCACGAGATCGCGGAGCGGGTTTAGTTACGCGGGTTTTCGCTGACTCTGCCAAGACATCGGCGGTCCCGTTGCTGCCGGGCACTCATTGGGGACAGACTTAAATGAGTGCTCGCAGAATGAGAGTGGATAATCTCCCGTTTTTAAGTAGTCGTTGGGGACGTTCTTGTTTGACTGGTCGTTTAAGAACGTCCCCAATGACTACCCTGTTGGCCTTTTCCAGGCCCTGTGGGCAAAAAATGGCAAATATGAGTACTGTTGCTATTGTAGTGCCATATTGCCGGCAAAAGATAATAGACATAACAGAAAATATGTTCATTAACCTAACACATATAAGCCCGCTATAGAGCTATTTGAGTAATTTAGGAGCGCGTGCAAGGTGGCGCGCGCAGACGTGGTGTAAGAGCGTC
>NZ_QRWO01000011.1:0-69737 GCF_003459655.1 Collinsella sp. AF19-1LB | reverse complement strand
GACGCTCTTACACCACGTCTGCGCGCGCCACCGTCGAAATGGCGATGAATGCACGATTTTGATCTAATTGTTAGTCCTTATAATGGACATATGTTGCGTAACTTAAGCAAATACTATCTTTTGATATGTTGTAAGCAAGGTAGCAGTACTCATTTTTGCCATTTTCTGGCCACGGCCTTTGTGACAGACGTGCTGGCGGGTTCGAATCCCATGCGCTGGGCCTGAAAAAAAGAAAGGCCTCCATCGCTGGAGGCCTAACAATTCAGTGGTGGGCGATGAGGGATGTCGCGTGCGGCTGACGCCGCCCGCTCTCGCTTCGGGCCTACGGCCCTCGCGTGCTGCGCTGGAAAACGCTTCGCGTTTCCTCAGCTCCGCACCCTTGCGGGTTCGAATCCCATGAAATGGGCCCAAACAAAAAACGGTCCCCTTTCGAGGACCGTTTCCAAATCAGTGGTGGGCGATGAGGGATTCGAACCCCCAGCCTTGTGCGTGTAAAGCACCTGCGCTAACCGTTGCGCCAATCGCCCGTGCGGAGAGAGTATAGCAAAACAATCGCCTCATTCATCTCATATCCATTAAAGGTAACCGTCGCGTGTCACAGCGGAGCTGATTCAGTTGAGATTGCCTGAACATTCCGCCCCTCTTTACGCCCTCGGGTATACTCAAAAGCTACTGATTCGATTTGATGCCCAGCAACAGCAGAGGGGATAGTATATGTGCGGTTTTGTCGGTTTTGTCGGTGGGACGGATAACCAATCCGAGGTACTCACCAAGATGATGGACCGCATCGTCCATCGCGGTCCCGACATGGGCGGTCAGTTTATCGACGGCCGCGTTGCCCTCGGCTTCCGCCGTCTGTCGATCCTCGACCTGACCGAGGCTGGCGCCCAACCCATGGCCAACGAGGACGGTAGCGTCGTCATTGTCTTCAACGGCGAGATCTACAACTTCCAAGAACTCCGTTCCGAGCTCGAGGCCAAGGGCTACAAGTTCCACTGCGGCGCCGACACCGAGAGCCTCCTGCACGGCTACGAGGAGTGGGGCGAGGCAGTACTCGATCGCTTGCGCGGTATGTACGCCTTCGTCATCTGGGACAAGAAGAAGAACAAGCTTTTTGGCGCCCGCGATATCTTTGGCATCAAGCCGCTCTACTACTATCCCATGGCCGATGCGGGCGACGGCGCTCCGGGCGTGCTCTTTGGTTCCGAGATCAAGAGCTTCCTGGACTACCCGCACTTCCACAAGGCGGTCAACAAAAAGGCCCTGCGTCCGTACATGACGCTGCAGTATTCGGCAACCGAGGAGACCTTCTTCGAGGGTGTCTACAAGCTGCCGCCGGCGCATTACTTTACCGTAGACATCCCGACCGGCAAGATGAACATCGAGCGCTACTGGGATTGCGATTACTCTGCCGTCGAGAAGCCGTTCGAGGAGTACGTCGACGAGCTGGATGAGGTCGTGCACGAGAGCGTCGAGGCCCATCGCATCGCCGACGTCAAGGTCGCGTCGTTCCTCTCCGGCGGCGTCGACTCCAGCTACATCGCCGCTTGCCTCATGCCCGACAAGACCTTCTCGGTGGGCTTCGATTACAAGAATTTCAACGAGACTAACTACGCCAAGGAACTTTCTGACAAGCTCGGCGTCGAGAATGTCCGCAAGATGATTACCGCCGACGAGTTCTTCGGTGCGCTCGAGGACATCCAGTATCACATGGACGAGCCGCAGTCCAACCTGTCTTCCGTGCCGCTGTGGTTCTTGGCCGAGATGGCCCGCAAGGACGTCACCGTCGTGCTTTCGGGCGAAGGCGCCGACGAGCTCTTTGGCGGCTACGCCTACTACGAGGACACGGTTCCGGTCCGCAAGTACAAAAAGATGGTGCCGCTGCCCATCCGTCGCGCGCTCGGTAACCTGGCGCTGCATATGCCGTACTTCAAGGGACATAACTTCCTGGTCAAGGGTGCCGAGATCCCCGAGAAGTCGTTCCTGGGACAGGCTCTGGTATGGCCGGAGCGCGAGGTCGACGGCGTGCTCAAGCCCGAGTACAACACCGGCGACGGCGCCTTTGAGCTCGCTGCACCCATCTACGCACGCGTGAAGGGCCAGCCCGAGCTGGTCAAGAAGCAGTACCTGGACATGAACATGTGGCTCCCGGGCGACATTCTGCTCAAGGCCGACAAGATGTGCATGGCACATTCGCTGGAGCTGCGCGTGCCCTTCCTGGACCGCAAAGTCATGGAGTTCGCCGAGCACATTCCCGACCGCTACCGCATCAACGAGAACGGCAACAAACAGGTACTCCGCCACGCTGCCAACAAGTCGCTGCCCGATGAGTGGGCCACCCGTCCCAAGGTGGGCTTCCCGGTGCCGATTGTCTACTGGCTGCGCGAGCAAAAGTGGTACGACTATGTCAAGGAGTACTTCACCGCGCCGTGGGCAAGCGAGTTCTTCGATACCGACGAGCTCATGCACCTGCTCGATTTGCACTTTGCGGGCAAGGGCGATTTCCAGCGCAAGATCTATACGCCGCTCGTGTTCCTGGTGTGGTACAAGCGCTTCTTTATCGACGAGGACCAGCCCGCTGTTCAGGCTGCCTAGCCTCGGCTTACGAACGCCTGCGCGTAACGGCTCCTCCGGGAGCCGTTTTTGCGTGGGTGCGTTTCAGTTACTATAAAAACCGTCCCTGCCAAATGGCTGAGAAAGGTGAAAGATGCACCATTCGGATTCCGCGACCGTGACCACGGTCGATACGCTTGCCAAGCTTCTCGATGTGTTCGGCGAGCTGCGCGCATCAGAGCAGGTTGACGAGCGTGCCGTGACCGGCTGCTCGTTTGATTCGCGCGCGGTCTCGGCAGGTGACGTGTTCTTTTGCAAAGGCGCTGCCTTTAAGCCCGCGTTTTTGAGCATGGCGCTCGATGCGGGCGCCGTCGCATTTGTGTGCGAAGAGTCGCTGGTTGAGTCTCTGGAACCGCTGGCGCAGGAGAGCGGTGCTGCGATGCTGGTTGTTGATAGCGTTCGCACGGCCATGGCCCTGTTGCCGCCGGAGGTCTACGACCGTCCCGACCACGACGTCAAGATCGTGGGCATCACCGGTACCAAGGGAAAGACCACTGCCGCTTTTATGCTCCAGTCGATTATCAAGGCGGCGGGCGAGTCCTGCGGCATCATCGGCTCGGTGAGTACCGACGATGGTATCGAGTGCTACGAGAGCACCAACACCACGCCCGAGGCCCCCGAGGTCTGGCGCCATATCGCCAACTGCCGCACGTCCGGTCGCCAGTCCATGGTCATGGAGGTCTCGAGCCAGGCGCTCAAGTACCAACGCGTCGAGAATCTGCCGTTTGACGTGGCGTGCTTCCTCAACATCGGCCGCGACCACATCTCGCCGATCGAACACCCCACGTTTGAGGATTATTTTGAGAGCAAACTCAGGATCTTTGACCAGGCAAAGACCGCCGTGGTGAATCTGGGCACCGAAGAGGTTGACCGTGTGCTGGAGGCAGCGTCGACGGCCGAGCGCTTGGTGACCGTTGGCGTCGAGCATCCCGAGGCAAGCCTGTGGGCAAGCGATGTCCGCGTGCTCGGCTTTAGCATCGAGTTTAACCTGCATGGCCTGTGTGCTGACGAGTCCGAGGCGGGGGAGAAGGTCCTGCTGGGCATCGCGGGCGACTTTAACGTGGAAAACGCGTTGGTCGCTATCGCCGCTGCGCGCGAGATCGGCATCGGTATCGAGGCTATCAAAAAGGGCCTCTCCAAACTGCGTGTGCCGGGCCGTATGGAGGTCGTGGAGTCGAAGGACGGCCGCGTGATCTGCGTCGTTGACTATGCGCACAACCAGCTTTCGTTCCGTTCGCTTTTCTCGTCGGTCAAGCGCGCGTTTCCCACTAGTCCAGTCATTGCAGTGTTTGGCGCTGCCGGCGGCAAGGCGCAGGAGCGCCGCGAGCAGCTTCCGCGCGAGGCCGCACCATATTCCGACCTGATGATCTTTGCCAACGAGGACCCGGCTCACGAGGACCCGATGAAGGTCTGTCGCGAGCTTGCCGAGCATGTTCCCGACGATACGCCGAACGAGATCATCCTCGACCGTGAAGCCGCTGTGCATGCGGCGTTCAAGGCGGCGCGCGAGGAGTACGTCAACCCCAATGCTCCCACCATTGTCTTGCTGCTGGCAAAGGGTGACGAGGAGCTCATGCACGTGGGCGACGAGTTCGTGCCCATCGAGAGCGACCTTTCGTTGGCCAATCGCCTGATCGATGTTACCCAGTTTGACTAATGAACCATGATGGCGAAGGCGCCCTGAGTGCGCTGTCGCCATAAACGTGTTCCCTCAATCAAAACATGCCGTCCAAGCCCAAACCCTTCTACGTAAACGGAGTAACCATGTCCCACAACACCCTGCCGACCGTCGCCGAGCTTTCGGGCGAGATGCGCGAGCGCTTGGCCAAGGTTAAGTACGTCTTTACCGACCTGGATGCTACGATGCTCGCACCCGGCTCGTGCGTGCTGCGCGACAACGACGGCAACCCCTCGACCAAGCTCGTCGAGGCTGTCGTGGCACTTGCTCGCGCCGGCATCCAAGTGGTTCCCACCTCGGGCCGCAACCGCACCATGATCCACGAGGATGCGCGCGTGCTCGGCCTCAACTCCTACATTGGTGAGATGGGTGGCCTGGTCATGTACGATCTCAAGGCCAACGATTGGGAGTATCTGACCGGCGATATGCCCTACGACCCATCTTGCGGTCTCACGCCGCACCAGGTGATCGAGCAGACTGGCGTGTGCGAGAAGATCCTCGCCCGCTGGCCGCACAGGATCGAGTATCACAACGACATGTCGACCGGCTACAAGTACCGCGAGGTTACCGTCGGCATGCGCGGCGACATCCCCGATGACGAGGCGCAGGCCATCCTCGACGAGGCCGGCTGCGGCCTGGTGTGGGCCTGTAACGGTCACCTGACGCATCTGTCCAAGCCGACGACGCTCGAGCTCGATCGCGTCGAGGACGGTCGCGCATTCAACATCAACCCCGCGGGCCTCAACAAGGGCGTTGCCATCGCACGTTTCTGCGAGCACCTGGGGATCGAGCGCGAGGAGACGCTCGCGCTCGGCGACTCCGAGTCCGACTTCTACATGGCCGATCACGTGGGCACGTTCTGCCTGGTCGAGAATGGCCTGACGAGCGCCGGCGCGCCCGAGTTCCTGGCTGCTTGCGAGAACGCTTTCGTTACGCGCGGCAAAATTGTCGACGGTTGGGCGGCGACGGCAGAGCTGCTGGTCGCGGCGCGTTCGTAGCGCGGCGTCGCCGCACTTGGACATGTCTTTTCGAGAGAGACTGGTGAGGTAATGTCCGATATCGAGAATCCGGCAGGCGACACGCGCCCGATTGGCGTGTTCGATTCTGGTTTGGGTGGTCTGACGGTTGCGCGCGCCATCGCGACGGCGCTGCCGCATGAGTCCGTCTACTACTTCGGCGACACCAAACGCTGCCCCTACGGCACGCGCACCGAGGATGAGGTGCGCTCGTTTGCGTTGCAGGCGGGCCGTTGGCTGTCGAAGCACGACGTCAAGATTATGGTCATCGCCTGCAACACGGCGACAGCTGCGGCCTTGCGTCTGGCCCAGCAGGTGCTCGACGTTCCCGTGATCGGCGTGATCGCGCCGGGTGCCCGTGCGGCAATCAACAGCACCCGCACGCGTCGCGTGGGCGTGCTCGCCACCAACCTCACCATTCGCTCGGGCGCTTACACGCGCGCCATTCAGGACCTAGATGCCGGCGTCGACGTATACGGCTGCCCCGCCTCGAGCTTTGTTGAGGTTGTCGAACACGAGCTCGCCTCGGGTGCGCATCTGCAAGAGCAGTGGCTCGAGAACGAGGACATCTTCGATACGCCTGCCGTGCGTGCGCTGGTGGGTGCCACGGTTGAGCCACTGCGCGACCACGGTATCGATACCGTGGTGCTCGGCTGTACGCATTTTCCGCTGTTGGTGGGACCTATCCGCCATGCGCTGGGGCCTGGGGTGCGCGTCGTGAGTTCCGCCGAGGAGACCACGCGCGAGCTGACCGATATTCTCACGCGCCGCGAGCAGCTGGCGGGCGACGCCGCCGAGCCGCAGCATCGTTTTGCCACGACGGCCGATAACATTGCCGAGTTTGCGGTGGCGGGCAGCTTTATCTTTGGTCAGCCGCTCAAGAGCATTGAGCATATCGATATCGATGAGCTGAAATAGATGTAAGGCCGCCGTCAGAGCCTTCGCCACACCTTTTGCCGAAAGGATTTTTCTATGGAGTACATGCAGGTCAACCGCGCCAACGGTCGCGCCGCCAACGAGTTGCGCCCCGTTAAGCTCACCCGTGGCGTCATGAAGCACGCCCACGGCTCGTGTTTTGCCGAGTTCGGCGACACGCGCGTGCTTTGTGCCGCCACCATCGAGGAGGGCGTGCCGGGCTGGCGCAAGGGTGCCAAGGCCGGTTGGGTAACCGCAGAGTATGCCATGCTGCCGGCATCGACCGGCAAGCGCTGCAAGCGCGAGCACGCCAACCGCAAGGGCCGCTCCATGGAGATTGAGCGCCTCATTGGCCGCAGCCTGCGTACCGTCGTCAACATGAAGGCGCTCGGCGAGTACACCGTTACCGTCGACTGCGATGTGATCCAGGCGGATGGCGGCACGCGTACGGCGAGCATTACCGGTGCCTGGGTGGCGCTGCACGACGCCCTTGCTATGTGGGTCGAGGCCGGCAAGATCGAGCGCATCCCGCTCACGGGCCAGGTTGCTGCCATCTCTATGGGCGTTGTCGACGGCAATACGCTGCTTGACCTCGATTATTCCGAGGACAGCCATGCCGAAGTCGACATGAACCTCGTCGCCACCGACACCGGTGAGATGATCGAGCTCCAGGGCACCGGCGAGCAGGCGCCCTTTGACCGTAAGCGCCTCAACGCCCTGCTCGACCTGGGCGACAAAGGCATCGCCGAGCTCATCGAGCTCCAGCGCCAGGCCCTCGCCTAACCTGCCAAAAAGGGACAGGTTTATTTTGGCAGGTTTTATCTGGGAAAACGTCGAAGTATAAGACTGCCGTTGATTGAGAGGGGAGAGGCGGAGGCCCTCGTCGCCCTCGGCGCGGCATTGCTATAGAGACAAGGAGACCACTCATGGCACTTGAGAAGATCGACATCGACACCCTCGACCCGGCGGCGACCATTGTCGTGGCAACGGGCAACGCCCATAAGCTCACCGAGATCGAGGCCATTTTGGGCAAGGTCATGCCCGAGGTTCGCTTTGTGGCGCTCGGCCAGCTGGGCGATTTTGAGGACCCCGAGGAAAACGGCACGACGTTTTTGGAGAACGCCATCATCAAGGCGCAGGCTGCCGTCGAAGAGACGGGGCTCATGGCCATTGCCGACGATTCGGGCTTGGTCGTCGACGCGCTTGACGGCGAGCCGGGCGTGTATAGCGCGCGCTATGCGGGCGTGCACGGAGACGATGCCGCCAACAACGCCAAGCTTCTCGTTAACCTGGAAGGCGTGGCGGACGAGGACCGCACCGCGCGCTTTATGAGCGTCGTTGCGCTTATCGACACGGATGGTCTGGTCACCTATGGCGAGGGCGCCTGCGAGGGCGTTATCGCACACGAGGGCCGCGGCGATCACGGCTTTGGCTATGACCCGCTGTTCCTGCCGGTCGACACGCCGGGCAAGACCATGGCCGAGCTGACGGCGGACGAGAAGAACGCCATCAGCCATCGTTTCCACGCGCTCGAGCATCTGTCCGCCAAACTGACGGGCGAGGAGTAGGCCGTGCGTGCGGTGGTGCAGCGCGTACTCAACGCCGGCGTGACGGTCGACGGCGAGTGCGTGGGCAAAATTGGGCGCGGCTATCTGGTGCTGCTGGGCGTGGGCCACGGCGACACGCGCGCCGAGGCCGATAAGCTGTGGGGCAAGCTCCGGGGCTTGCGCATCAACGAGGACGAGAACGGCAAGACCAACCTGGCACTTGCCGATGTCGACGGCGAGGTGCTCGTGGTGTCGCAGTTCACGCTGTTCGCTGACTGCCGCCACGGTCGCCGTCCGTCGTTTACCGATGCAGGCGCGCCCGATGTTGCCAACGAGCTCTACGAGTACTTCCTGACGCTCGTTCGTCAAGATGTCGAACACGTGGCGCACGGCATCTTTGGCGCCGATATGAAAGTCGACTTGGTCAACGACGGCCCATTCACCATCGTCTTGGACACGGACAACCTTTAGGTTACGCGGTTTTACCAAACCGCGTAACAACTGGTCATGCGAGGTTGTCGTCTGGTACGTATTTGGGACGGGGTTTATTTAGCTACTTGCATATGGCGGCAGCAGGGTGCTATAGTATTAGAGTTTTGTCTATCTTAGGGGTATTATCCCCTTTTTGAATTGCACCTTCTGGAGGCCCTGTTCATGGAAGAGATGGAAGTCAATCACGTCGACGACATCCACGAGAAGCTGACCGATATGGTGGGCGATCGCGTCAAGGTGAAGGCCAACATGGGCCGCACCCGCGTCGTCGAGCGCATGGGCACCATCAAGAGCGTCCACCCCGCCGTCTTTATCGTCGAGGTTGACGAACGTCGCGGCCGCAAGTCGCGTCAGTCCTACCAGTATATCGATGTCCTCACCGGGCAGGTCGAGCTGTTCGACCCCGAGAGCGGTGAGCACATTTTTACCCCGCTCGGCAATCAGCTCGAGGAGCACTAACGGTGACCGATCGGTCCCTGACTCTTTCCGCGCCGGCAAAGATTAACCTCTACCTGGGGGTTCATACCGAGCGCGATGACCGCGGCTACCACAGGGTCGATTCCCTGATGGCAGCCGTCGGTCTTTCCGATTCCGTGACGGTCGCGCCGGCGCAGGCGCTGACCGTCCAGACGGTTCCGGCATCAGATTTTCCCATGCAAAAGAATACGGCGTATCGGGCTGCGGTTGCTATGGCCGAGCATTATGGTCGCGAGGCAAACATCTGCGTGACGATTGAGAAGCGCATTCCATTGTGCGCCGGCTTGGGCGGCCCCTCGACGGATGCGGCCGCGGTCATTGTCGCCTTGGCGGAGCTCTGGGGAATTGATCGCACCGACCCCGCGCTCGACGACATTGCGCGGGGTATTGGTGCTGACGTCCCGTTCTTTTTGCACGCGAGCCTTGCGTTCTACGTAGGTGGGGGAGACGTGCTGGCAACTGAGTATCCCGCGCTGCCCGCAACGCCCGTCGTGTTGGTCAAGCCGCGCGAGGCAAGCGTTTCAACAATTGAAGCCTATCGACGTTTTGACGAGGCTCCGGTGCCTGCAGACAAGCCCGGCGCGATAGCTTCTGCCTTGCATGCTGGTGATGCCGAGACGGCATATGCGCTCATCCATAACAACCTAGGTGTCATTTCCGCACAGATGGAGCCGCAGATTCAAATGGTTCTCGATTGGCTGCGTAAACAGGACGGCACCGTTGCTGTAGATGTGTGCGGATCGGGTGCCTGCTCATTTGCCATTTGCGACACCGCCGCCACGGCCGAAAGGCTTGCCGACGCTGCCCTGCAAAACGGCTGGTGGTCCTGCGCGACGGAGCTCATTCCCAACACGGTTCGCATCGAAGTGCCAAAGTAGTAAAAATTTCTCTAGCACACGACGGAAATCTTTGTTACTATAGTCGAGCTAACGGGTTGTGGCTCAGTTTGGTAGAGCACTGCGTTCGGGACGCAGGGGTCGCTGGTTCAAATCCAGTCAACCCGACCAGAGCATGAGGAGGGATCGCTTCTTGCGGTCCCTTTTTTTAGCTACTGTTGTGATACCGCGATACCCGCGGTATACTCATTCGAGCTTGTCTCGCTGTATTGTGGAGGTCTACATGTTTGGACTGAGGGCTCCTGAGCTCATCATTATTCTCGTCGTTGTCCTGATTATCTTCGGGCCCAAGAACCTGCCGAAGCTCGGCAAGTCCCTCGGCTCTACCGTCAAGAATATCCGCGAGGGTATGGAGGGCGACGATAAGGCCGAGACCAAGCAGGCCGAGGAGGTCGTGGTCGAGCAGTCCGAGGAGGACAAGGAGATCGCTGAGCTCGAGGCCAAGCTCGCTGCTGCCAAGAAGAAGCAGGCAGAGGACAGCGACGCGGACGCAGAGTAGTCCCATCCCTTTGGGGTGAGCACCTGACCGGCTTGCCCGCAGGCTAGCCGGTCTTTTTCGTTTTGTTGACAGTTGATTGTTTGATCAGAGTTGGGGAGATATCCGTATGGACGCAAGCCAGATCGTACTGACCGCTGAGGGCCGCCAGAAGCTCGTCGAGGAGCTCGCTTGGCGTGAGGGCGATTACGCCAAGGAGATCGTCGAGGACATCAAGGAAGCCCGCGCGTTCGGCGACCTTTCGGAGAACTCCGAGTACGATGCCGCCAAGGACAAGCAGGCCCAGAACGCCGCTCGTATTGCCGAGATCCAGGCCATCCTTGCCAACGCTCAGGTTGCTGCCACCACAGGTGATCTGACCGTCTCCATCGGTTCCACCGTTTCTCTGATTGATCCCAACGGTGAGGTCATGGAAGTCACGCTCGTCGGTACCACCGAGACCAACTCGCTCGAGCACAAGATTTCCAACGAGTCTCCGGTCGGCCACGCCATCATCGGTCACGGCGAGGGCGACTCCGTCGAGGTCGTTACGCCTTCCGGCAAGACCCGCGTCTACACCATCGCCAAGATTGCACGCTAGACCACGGTCCCGCGTAAAGGTATGTTTTCGCTCCCTGGGACCGAATCCTGGGGAGCGTTTTAGTTTGAGGAGCTAACTTATGGCAGAGAACCAGAACGCCGCAGATCAGGCATCGACGCTCAACGACGAGCGCGCCACCCGCCTGGCCAAGCGCGCCGCCCTGTTCGAGGCGGGCCAGAACCCCTATCCCGAGCACTCTGAGCTTGAGGACTACGTTGCCGATATCGAGACTAAGTACGCCGAGCTTGCCGATGGCGAGGACACCGAGGACGTCGTGAAGATCGCCGGCCGTGTGGTCGCCAAGCGCGGTCAGGGCAAGATCATGTTCATCGTCGTGCGCGATGCGACTGCCGAGATTCAGCTGTTCTGCCGAATCAACGACATGGACGAGGCTGCCTGGAATACGCTCAAGTCCCTCGATCTGGGCGACATCCTGGGCGTGACCGGCGTGGTCGTGCGCACCCAGCGCGGCCAGCTTTCCGTTGCCCCTAAGAGCGCGACCCTGCTTGCCAAGGCCGTTCGTCCGCTGCCCGAGAAGTTCCACGGTCTTTCCGACAAGGAGACCCGCTATCGCCAGCGCTATGTCGACCTGATCGCCAACGACGACGTTCGCGAGACCTTCCGTAAGCGTTCGCAGATCCTCTCCACCTTCCGTCGCTTTATGGAGTCCGACGGCTACATGGAGGTCGAGACCCCCATCCTGCAGACCATCCAGGGCGGCGCTACTGCCAAGCCGTTCATCACGCACTTCAACGCGCTCGATCAGGAGTGCTACCTGCGTATTGCCACCGAGCTGCACCTCAAGCGCTGCATCGTCGGTGGTTTTGAGCGCGTGTTCGAGATCGGCCGTATCTTCCGTAACGAGGGCATGGACCTTACCCACAATCCCGAGTTCACCACGATGGAGGCCTACCGTGCCTTCTCCGACCTCGAGGGCATGAAGGCGCTCGCCCAGGGCGTTATTAAGGCGGCTAACAAGGCCATCGGCAATCCCGAGGTCATCGAGTACCAGGGCCAGACCATCGACCTTTCTGGTGAGTGGGCCAGCCGTCCCATGACCGACATCGTCTCCGACGTGCTCGGCAAGCAGGTCACCATCGACACGCCGGTCGAGGAGCTTGCTGCCGCCGCACGCGAGAAGGGCCTGGAGATTAAGCCCGAGTGGACCGCCGGCAAGATCATCGCCGAGGTTTACGATGAGCTGGGCGAGGACACCATCGTCAACCCGACATTCGTGTGCGATTACCCCATCGAGGTCAGCCCGCTCGCCAAGCGTTTTGAGGACGACCCGCGCCTGACGCACCGCTTTGAGCTGGTTATCGCCGGCCACGAGTACGCCAACGCGTTCTCCGAGCTCAACGACCCGGTCGACCAGGCCGAGCGCTTTGCCGCCCAGATGGCTGAGAAGGCTGGCGGCGACGACGAGGCCATGGAGTACGACGAGGACTACGTGCGCGCCCTCGAGTACGGTATGCCTCCCGCGGGCGGCATCGGTATCGGTATCGACCGCGTGGTCATGCTGCTCACCAACCAGGCTTCCATCCGCGACGTGCTACTGTTCCCGCACATGAAGCCCGAGAAGGGTTTCCAGTCCGGTGCCGCTGCCGCTAAGGCTGCCGAGGCCGGCAACACCGCGAGCCCGTTCGTCAAGCCGCTCAAGCCCACGGTTGATTACTCCAAGATCGCCGTCGAGCCGCTGTTTGAGGAGTTCGTCGACTTCGATACCTTCTCCAAGAGCGATTTCCGCGCTGTGAAGGTCAAGGCGTGCGAGGCCGTCAAGAAGTCCAAGAAGCTGCTGAACTTTACGCTCGACGACGGCACTGGCACCGATCGTACCATCCTCTCCGGCATTCACGGTTATTATGAGCCCGAGGACCTGGTCGGCAAGACGCTGCTCGCCATCACCAACCTGCCTCCGCGCAAGATGATGGGCATTCCCAGCTGCGGCATGCTCATCAGCGCTATCCACGAGGAGGATGGTGAGGAGCGTCTCAACCTGATCCAGCTCGACGCCTCCATCCCCGCCGGCGCAAAGATGTACTAACTAGTTACGCGGTTCGTAGAACCGCGTAACGGCTCGACGCTGCGCGGGCCGCATTTGGACAATCTGACGTTCAACTTCAAGGGCGCGACCAGAAGGTCAGCGCCCTTTCGTTTCACGTCACCTTGTCTCAAATGCGACCCGCTCGCTGACTTATGCTCAACCTGCGGCGCCATTTTGCTTGAAGGCACCTTGCTCGCTCTGGCGGGCTTTCGCTGTCCGTCCTCTACCTGTGGCGTTGCCCTGGTTGGCACTTAGGGACGTTCCTCTTGTGCCGGCACTTGGGGACGGTCCTAGCCGCCTGGGGTCTACCGGTGCATTGGGGGTTTACGCCTTCCATGCATGACAGTCGTCTGTTTTATGTTTCCTTTAGCCGTCGCTGCCTAGGATGGGAGTTAGTCGGCAGGAAGGGAGCGTCTATATGGACGACGCGAGCGAGCGTGCAATCGAAGAGGACATGCTCGATCAGTTCAACTACTTTGATGATGAGGACGAGGAATTGATCGACCGTCGCGAGCCGGCGGCGCTCGATACTTTCGACCTTGTTGATGAAGAGCCCGACGAGGACGAGGTCGGATCAACGGAGCCCCCACAGTCTTCGCGCCTTGACTCGCTGCTTTCGAGAGCCCCCATGCACCACGGTGTTCGTGCCGGCGCACTCCATATGAAAACAGACTGGCACCAGATCGTGACGGCAGGCGATGAGCTTGCCGTCGATGCGCCGCTCACCGATAAGTCATCCATCATCTGCCGCACCGGTATGCTTATGCTCGCGAGCGGAACGGGTGCCTGGCGTGTACGCGATACCATGAATCGCGTTGCCGCCGTACTCGGTGTCACCGTCCACGTTGACTTAAGTCTTCTGTCGTTTGAGTGCACCTGCATCGAAGATGGCCACTGCTTTAACGAGGTTGTCAGCCTGCCCACAACGGGAGTCAATACCCATCGCATTTGGATGATGGAGAGCTTCCTAAAGGAAATCGAGACGTATGGGCGCCGGTTTACCGTGCACGAATACCACGAGATGCTCAAGACCGTTGAGAGTTCAAAACCCGATTACTCTCCCTGGCAACAGGGCCTTGCGGCAGCTTGTGCTTGCGGCGCCTTCGTCTTTTTGCTCGGCGGCGGCCCTATCGAGATGGCCTGCGCATTCGTAGGCGCTGGTGTTGGCAACTTTGCTCGCTCTCATATTCTCAAGCAGGGTCTTGGCCAGTTTAGCGCGCTGACGATTGGCGTTGCGCTCGCTTGCGTTTCGTATCTGCTGGCATTGCTCGGCCTTGGCCAGGTCGTACCGGGGGCAATGTCGCACCAAGAAGGCTATATCGGCGCCATGCTCTTTGTGATTCCCGGCTTTCCCCTCATTACGGCAGGCCTCGACATCGCTAAGCTCGATATGCGAAGCGGCATTGAGCGTCTTTCGTATGCCGTGTCGATTATTGTGATGGCGACCCTTGTGGGCTGGATGGTTGCAGAGTGTGTGGGGCTGGCACCGGATGATTTTGCCCCGCTCGGCCTTTCGCCGCTTGCCCTTACGCTCCTGCGCGTGGTGATGAGCTTCGTTGGCGTATTCGGCTTCTCGGTGATGTTCAACAGCCCGGTAAAGATGGCCGCGGCAGCTGGGCTGATCGGCGCCGTGTCCAATACCTTGCGCCTTACGCTCGTCGATGCGCCGGCGCTGTTTCCCTTCCTGGGCCTGAGCGTAGGTATGCCTCCCGAGGCGGCAGCGTTTATTGGCGCGCTGGTATCGGGGCTGCTCGCGAGCTTAGCCGAAATCAAGCTCACCTACCCACGTATCGCCCTCACGGTGCCATCGATTGTCATTATGGTGCCGGGCTTGTATCTGTATCGCTCGATGTATTACATGTGCACCTTCGACACGGTCAATATGCTCGGCTGGTTTGTGCGTGCAGTGCTCATCGTGGCGTTTTTGCCCGTTGGCCTGGGTGTGGCGCGTACGCTCACCGACCCTCGCTGGCGCCACACCAGCTAATTGGTGCAAATGAAACTGATCCGCAAAACATGAACGTGGATAATCTCCCGTTTTTGGCCTGTTTACGGGCTCAAAACGGGAGATTATCCACGCTCGTGGAATGGGTGTCCGAAAATCCACGCTCGTTGGGCCGATGCAGACGCACCTGGCAATTCCTTTTTTGTAGACGTTGTCGTATGGCTGCATGCGGAAAAGGCCCCAGCGGTTAACATATACTCCATATGGGTAAAGAGACCAAAGCGCCGCCACGAGTGGCGCTTTGCGTTTGAAAAAAACTAGCTCGTCTAAGAGGAACTAGCATGTTAGACCGTTTTACCGATCGCGCGCGTAAGGTCATGTCCATGGCCAAGCAAGAAGCGCTCGATCTTCACTCAAATAAGGTGGGTACCGAGCACCTGCTGCTCGCACTCGCCAAGGAGGACGAGGGCATTGCCGCCGAGGCTCTGCGTTCGCTCGATATCTCCTACGACGACATCATGGATACCCTCAAAGAGGTCCAGACCACGGTTCCCGAGCCCAGCGAGGAGACCGAGGCTGCCAAGCTTGCCTTTACGCCGCTCGTCATTAGCGTGATGGAGCGCTCCTTCCGCGTGGCGCGTGAGAACAACCAGACCTACGTGTCGACCGAGCACTTGCTGATCGGCATCGTCGAAGAGGGCAACGGCATGGCCATGGACATCCTCATGCGCCTGGGTGTGTCGTCCGCCTCCATCAAAAAGGCTATCGAGAAACTCACCGCCAAGGATCAGGACAAGAAGCGTCCGCTCGCCGGAGCCGGCGCCGGTCGCCCCGGTGCGGGCTTGCCGTTCTTTAGCGGCTCGGATGCCTCTCAGCAAAGGGGGGGCGGCACCGACACGCTCAAGCAGTTCGCCACCAACCTCACGCAGAAGGCGCGCGACGGCGAGCTCGATCCCGTGATTGGCCGCGAAAAGGAAGTCCAGCGCATGATGGAGATCCTTTCGCGCCGCACCAAGAACAATCCGCTTATCCTGGGCGATCCCGGCGTGGGCAAGACGGCTATCGTCGAGGGCCTGGCGCAGCAGATTGCTGCTGGCAATGTGCCCGAGAATCTTATGAACCAGAATATCTGGACGCTCGATCTGCCGGGTCTTGTCGCGGGTGCCAAGTATCGCGGTGAGTTTGAGGAGCGCCTCAAGAACGTGATCCAGGAGGCGACCGAAGCCGACGACGTCATCTTGTTTATCGACGAGATGCACACCATCATCGGTGCCGGTTCTGCCGAGGGTTCTATCGATGCGAGCTCTATGCTCAAGCCCGTGCTCGCGCGCGGTGCTTTCCAGATCATTGGTGCCACCACGGCCGAGGAGTTCCGTAAGTACCTCACTAAAGATCCGGCCTTTGAGCGCCGCTTCCAGACCATCGATGTCGAGGAGCCGAGCGTCGAGGACACGGTCAAGATCCTGACCGCGCTCAAGCCGCGCTACGAGGAGCACCACCATGTGCGCTATACGCAGGGTGCTATCGAGGCCGCCGCGAACCTTTCCAACCGCTACATTCAGGATCGCTTCCTGCCCGATAAGGCCATCGACCTCATTGACGAGGCCGGTGCCCGCGCCCGCATCGCCGCCAACCGCGCGCCCGAGCCGGTGCGCGAGGCCGAGCATCGCATAGAGGAGCTCAAGGCCGCCGCGCAGGAGGCCACCGAGAGCGACGACATGAACAAGGCCGCCGAGATCACCGAGCAGCAGAAGGCTGCCGAGATTGAACTCGCCGAGGCCAAGGCTGCCTGGACCGCCGAGCTCGACGCCAGCCCGCTCACCATCGATGTGAGTCAGATCGCCGATATCGTGTCCGTGACTTCGGGCGTGCCGGTATCCTCGCTTACCGAGAGCGAGAGCCGGCGCCTGCTGCAGACCGAAAGCGTGCTCAAGACGCGCATCATCGGTCAGGATGAGGCTGTCGAGGCCGTTGCCAAGGCCGTGCGCCGCAGCCGCTCGCCGCTCAAGGACCCGCGTCGCCCCGGCGGCAGCTTTATCTTCCTTGGTCCCACCGGCACGGGCAAGACCGAGCTTGCCAAGACGCTCGCCGAGTACCTCTTTGGCAGCAAGGACGCACTCATCAGCTTCGACATGTCCGAGTTCGGTAGCGAGTTCGAGGTCTCCAAGCTCATCGGCAGCCCTCCGGGTTACGTCGGTCACGACGAGGGCGGCCAGCTCACCAAGGCCGTTCGTCGCCACCCGTACTCGGTCGTGCTGTTCGACGAGATCGAGAAGGCACACCCCGATATCTTCAACATCCTGCTGCAGGTGCTGGAGGAGGGTCGCCTGACTGATAGCCAGGGCAAGACGGTCGACTTCCGCAACACCGTGATCATCATGACGTCCAACGTGGGCGCCCGCGAGATCGCACAGGATGCGAGCGTTGGCTTTGGCACCACCGGCGAGCAGGGCCTCACCTCGAGTGAGATCCGCGGCCGCGCGATGGGCGAGCTCAAGCGCCTGTTCCGCCCCGAGCTGCTCAACCGCATCGATGACATCGTGGTGTTCCAGAAGCTCTCGGGCGAGAATCTCACCAAGATCGCGCACCTGCTGGTGGACGATCTGCGTCAGCGTTTGATTGCCAACGGCATGAACATCAAGCTCACCGATGCGGCCTATGACAAGATCGTGGCCGAGGGCACCGACCTCACCAACGGTGCGCGTCCGCTGCGCCGTGCTATTCAAAAGCTCATCGAGGACCCGCTGTCCGAGGAGCTTCTGGCCGGTGAGTGGGGCGAGGGCGATACCGTCCTGTGCGACGTGGCCGATGGCAAGTTCGTCTTTAGCCACGGCACGGGCGAGATTCCGGCACCGCGTCCGGCGGGCACGCTCGGTGGCGATACCGCCCCGGCGGCACCGCACACTGGCAGCGCCGCGCCCGTAAGTGGCGGCGTGACCTCGGGCCCCGGCGGCATGATGCAAGCCGGCTCTGGTGCGCTGTAGGGATTAAACATACCTTGTATAACGGGGGCGTTTCCGATAAGGAAGCGCCCTCATTTCTATTGAAATGCGCTTCAATCTGCTGTGCTATACTAAAATCGAGATTTAGTATAGCAAAGGAGCTGATATGCCTACGTCAATACTCGACACGCGGCCAGTTCAGATGAACGTGCGTATAGATCGCCAGCTCAAAGAGGCGGGAGACGCCGTCCTGACTCATATTGGCATGACGCCGTCACAAGCCGTTCGGACACTTTGGGAGTATCTGGTCGTTAACGGACGCATGCCCTCGAAGGGAGACGCGGCGGCTCCGGTTTCTGACGGAGTGGAGCCCCAGCGCATGGAGTCAAGGGCCGCGCAAGGCAGCCATATCGTTCGCGATTCGTGCCTCAAATACGGCATCCCCATCCCTGAGTTCTCGGGAGACTATGACGACCTCTATGAGGAGGCCATGGCGGAGCGCTATCCCGAATGGGTGGAACTATGAGCACAGAAGGCGTCCTCAAGCTGTTAATCGATACCAACGTATGGATGGATTATTTGTCTGGCAGGTCCGACCGTACGGCAAATGTCGTCCATCTGATCGAGATTGCCGACGCCTCGGAGCGGATTGCCCTGTTTGCCTCGTCGCTTTCGGTCAAAGACGTTTCATATCTTGTCTCGGCGGCAATCAAGCAGGAGTGCCGAAGAAAGACTGGCTCACTGAGCGATAACGCCATTGCGGCGGCAGACGAAACGGCTTGGGCATGCGTTCGACAGATGCGCGAGCTAGCCCTCATCGCCCCGGTCGGTGCAGACGAGGTCTTCGACTCCTTTGTGTTCAAGTACCACCACAATGACTTTGAGGACGACCTGATGCTGGGCGTCGCCAATCGCATTGATGCCGATTACGTTGTGACGGAGGACAAGAATCTTATTAAACATACCAATGGTGTATGCATTAATGTTCAACAGGCGTTGAGGTTGGTTGAAGGATTCAACGTCCCTTCGGCGCGGCCCGTCTAACCTGCTTTATCTTAATAAAGTGGCGTCTCCCCACCGTTAGCCGATGATGCAAGGGCGCTCGGCGTTTTCGACTGGTTTATGCACGCAAAGTCTGGGAATATACAAGGCGCATGTCTTACTGTCTAACCAGTTGCGCCAAGGAGGCACCATGGATTACAAGATCACCGGCTACGAGCCCGCCCAGCTGTTCCATTTCTTTGAGGAGGTCAGCGCGATCCCCCGTGGGTCTGGCAACGAGAAGGGCATCAGCGATTTCCTGGTTGCGTTTGCCAAGGAGCGCGGCCTCGATGTGTACCAGGACGAGGTCTACAACGTCATCATTCGCAAGCCCGCTTCTGCCGGCGCCGAGAATGCCCCGACCGTGATGCTGCAGGGCCACATCGATATGGTGTGCGACAAGTTGGGCTCTGTTGAGCACGACTTTACGACCGACGGTATCGACCTGGTCGTCAAGGACGGCGTCCTCACCGCTAACGGCACCACCCTGGGCGCCGACAACGGTATTGCTGTCGCTCTGATGCTTACTGTGCTCAACGACGATTCGATCGTTCATCCCGCCCTCGAGTGCGTATTCACCACCGACGAGGAGACTGGCCTGGTCGGCGCCGAGACGCTCGACAAGTCCCAGATTAGCGCCCGCACCATGATTAACCTTGACTCCGAGGAAGAGGGCGTTGCCACCGTCAGCTGCGCCGGCGGCGTCGTTGTTACCTACACCTGCCCCATCGTGCGCGAGCACAAGACCGGCAGCACCCTCACGCTCGACATCTCCGGCCTACTGGGTGGTCATTCCGGCAGCGATATCCACCTGGAGCGCGGCAACGGCAACCTCATCATGGCCCGCATCATCGACCGCCTGATGGTCGCCGGCGAGCCCGCCATCGTTAGCTTTAACGGCGGCACTAAGGACAACGCCATCAACCGTGAGTGCAAGGCCGAGCTGGTTTACGCCGACCACGCTGCCGCCGAGGCCGCGGCCCAGATCGCAAAGGACATCATCGCCGACGTCACTGCCGAGCTCGAGGTCTTCGACCCCGGCTTTACCTGCACCGTCGAGATTGCCGACGACGCCGAGGTCGAGGCCATGGATCAGAAGTCCGCGCTTGCCCTCATCCGCGCCCTGCGTCTTGCCCCTAATGGCGTGATTCGCCGCAACGTCGCCACCGACGGCTCCGTCGAGGTTTCCTCCAACATCGGCGTGGTCGCCACTTCCGACGACCAGGTCAAGATCATGCTGTCCCCGCGCTCCTCGATCACCTCACTGCAGAACGAGTTCAAGGACCGCCTGCAGACGCTGGCCGATGTCTTGGGCTTCGACGCCAAGTTCGAGTTCGAGTATCCCGGCTGGAGCTATGCCGAGCATTCGCCGGTCCGCGACGTTTTTGTCGAGAGCTATCGCGAGCTCTTTGGCTCCGAGCTGCGCATCGAGTCCATTCACGCTGGCCTTGAGTGCGGCCTGTTTGCTGAGGCCCTGCACGGCCTGGACGCCATCGCCGTGGGCCCGACGCTCTCCGATGTCCACACCCCGGACGAGAGCATGGAGCTCGCTTCTGCCGAGCGCTTCTACGAGCTGCTCATCGACGTCCTCAAGCGCCTTGCCGCGTAAGGGTCGCGCTAGCAGCAGTTCGAGCCACGTGCTAGCGGATTGCAAATGACATTACGAGAGGGGGCATCCGAACTTTTGCGACGGGTGCCCCCCTCTTCTTTTAAGAAATGTGGATTGATTGGCGCCTAGCCCATATCCGCCTTGATGAGGTCGAGGGTGCGCTGGCAGTTTTCGCGGACGGGGCCGAGCATGTGCTCGCGCAGGTCCGCCATGCCGGGCAGGTCGGCGTGTTCGTCCATGATCTCTTCCATGCAAATGGGCACCTCGTAGGCGAGGTCCATCATGGTCGCAAAGCAAAACTTCTCGGATAGCCCGGCATCGGTGAGCGCCGCCTCCAGCGCGGGGTCGCCCATACCGTGGTATCGGCGGATAGCGCCTGGACCGATGCGCCCCACTCGATTTTCGCCGCCAACGCTCATGGCAAGGCGCGCCCGGCGGCGCATACGCTCGTACGCCAAGCCCGATGCGACATCGTACATGGGTGCGAGCGCTGCGTTTGTGCCTTTACCTAGGATGAGCGAGTAGTTTTTAGCGTGTGCGTCAGGCGCTCCGATAATGGCGTTATAGAACAACATATAGGTAAAAAGCACAAGATTCATGTGGTGGGGGACTGTGTTAATCAGTCGTTCTTGGATGTCTCGTGTGGTTGGTCCTCCGTCGGCGGTGTATTTCTGGCTTGGCAATACACCGAGCGCCTGGCAAAAGTCCTCCTGATGCAGCCTTTCGATATTTCCGCTGCTATTGACCATTCTGTCGTACCGTTCAACGACGAGCGCGGCTTCGTCTTCAAATGTGCAATAGGAGACGTTGGCAGTTGGAATGCCAACACGCCGAGCCGTTTTCATGCAGACGAATTCGTTTAAGGCCTGATGTTTGAACCCAACGACACCATTTTTGAAGATATGGGTAGTGGGGGATGACCCTAGACATTCGCACCATTGGCCATCATGCCAAGCTAGTGCAAATTTGCCTTGGTTGCCGCCCAGGGACCAGCTTTCGTTGGAGCCCATCCATGTCTCTCTTTCGTCATCGCGAATTGCTTTGAGCTTGTGAGCGATTTGAGAATTGGTAAGCGGGCGGTATGCCGAGACCCTGCCGCGGGCGGCGCCTAATTGATCGGTTCGACAAAACTGAACGGCCCCTGCGCAGTCAAGACCGATATGGCACAAGAGGGCGACGGGGTTGTTGGATGCAACGTCATACTCGGCGGCAATAGCGCGACGCTGCTCTTGACTGTCGGGCAAAAGGCCAAATAGGAACGGGCGGACGATGTTATGGCCATACGTGCGATTGGAAAGCGGCATTGTTAGCGATAGCGGTGCTCCGCGATAGGTTGGGGCGTATACAAAGCTGCAGAGTCCATGCTTGTCTTGCCGGAGAGTGCCTGCGATTTCGCCACAAATGAGGGTTGCAAGCTCCATCTCTGCCATTTATTTCACAACCTTACAGCCAAAGGAGAGGCCTGAAGTGCCGGAAAGGCCTTGCTCGGCTGCGATTTGGGCCAGCAAGGCACCATAGGAAGATGGCGTTCCCTGTCGAGCGGGTCGTCTGCCTACGCTTGGCTTTGGCAGGGCATTCGAGTTCGCGATAGGGAGGTCCGCTTTCGTCGTCGGATGTTCGGAGGGCGATGCGATGGAGTCGTTATCGCTTTGCGCAAAGAGACCTATGCCGAGTGCATTAAAGACGGACAGCAACTTGTCGAGCCGAATACCCGTGGCGTCTCCTAGCTCGAGCGATGCGAGCAGGCGCTCCGAAACGCCGGCTTTTTTAGCGAGGGCCGCACGGGTGATTTCCTGCGACTCGCGTGCCTGACGCACATAGATGCCAGCTTGGCGTGGTGTGGTGATGGGAAGGGTATCCATGGCGATCTCCAACATGCAGACTTTTGCATATCAGTATGACATGCAAAAGTCTGCACGAAAAGGCCTCATGCAAAACTTTGCATGAGGCCTTGTACTGGCGTTGAGTTTTGAGCGATTGTGTTTGGCGTTACAGCGCCAAAATCCCCAGATGCTCAAGCAAGATCTTAAGTCCGATGAGGATGAGCACGATGCCGCCCACGATGGTGGCAGGTTTTTCGTAGCGCGCGCCAAAGGTGTGGCCGATCGCTACGCCGGCGACGGAGAAGATAAACGTTGTGACGCCGATAAGCGATACAGCGGGAACGATGTCAACCGAGAGCGCCGCAAATGAGATGCCTACGGCTAGGGCGTCGATTGAGGTGGCGATGGCGAGGATCAGGTACTCGCCCAGGTCAATCTTTTCGGCATCCTTGCCGTCGCCTTCATTCTCGTCCTCGGTAAAGGCTTCCCACAGCATTTTGCCGCCGATAAAGGCCAAAAGGATAAAGGCAATCCAATGGTCGATGGGTCCGATGATGCCCATGAATTGACTGCCAAGCGCCCATCCGATTACGGGCATGCCGGCCTGAAAGCCGCCAAAGAACAGGCCGAGCACCACGGCGACTTTAAGGTTGATCTTCTTCATGCCAAGGCCCTTGCAGATGGATACGGCAAAGGCATCCATCGAAAGGCCAACGGCGAGCAGCACGAGCTCTGCGAGTCCCATAGTCTGGCTCCCTCTCTGCGGGCGGGCCCGCGTGTACCTCTTGGGGGAGTAACAAAAAAGACCCGTGGCGTACGCGTTGCGCGCACAGCCACGAGTCTCGTTCATTAAGGCAAGCCAGGCCGCATCGGCCAGTGTGTTGACTTGCCGCGCCACCGGAGGCGAACCCGATCACGCGACTACTCCCTCATTTATGCGAATCCCGATGCTACCACATAAGCAGCTCATTTGGATTGGGGCTCTCAGCTGTGTTCGCTCATTCTGTAAGCATCGGATTTTGCGGGCGTCACAGAGGCAAACCGTGAGAAACTTATTGACGTTTATGGAGCGTATACGATGGGAGCGATGCCTTGGATAAGAACGAGCTGCAAAAGCGTATGGAACAGGCCATCCGCCTGACGGCACCTGGCCAGCCGATCCGCACCGCCCTCGACATGATCATTGCTGGTCACCTGGGCGCTCTTATTTGCGTCGGCGACACCGAAAACGTGCTCGCTGCTGGTAACGACGGCTTCCCGCTCAACATTTCGTTTACCTCGAACCGCCTGTTCGAGCTTTCCAAGATGGACGGCGCCATCGTCATCGACGGCGACCTCACCCAGATCCTGCGCGCCAACTTCCACCTCAATCCCGATCCCTCGCTTGCCACGAGTGAGACGGGCATGCGTCACCGCACCGCCGCCCGCATGTCGGTGCTCACGGATGCCATCGTGATCTCGGTCTCGGCCCGTCGTGCCGTCGTCAACGTGTACGTTCACGGCAAGAGCTACGAGATCCAGCCCGTCACCACCATCATGAGCTCGGTCAACCAGCTCGTCGCCACGCTCCAGACTACCCGTCAGTCGCTCGACCGCTCCCTGCTGCGCCTGACGGCCCTCGAGCTCGACGACTACGTTACGCTCGCCGACATTACCGGGATTTTCTCGAGCTTCGAGATCATGCAGCAGGCAAAGACCGAACTTAAGGATTGCATTGTCAAGCTGGGCAACCAGGGCAAGCTCGTGCAGATGCAGCTCGAGCAGCTCGCCGGCTCCAGCATGGATACCGAGTACGACCTGATGATTCGCGACTATGCGAGCGATTCCTCCGAGGCCAATGCCGAAAAGATCCGCGCCAACCTGAGCCGTATGACGCCCAAGGACTTGTCCGACCCGCAGCATGTGGCGGCGGTTCTGGGTTACGACGACCTGGACGAGGACTCCGTCATGACACCGCTGGGCCTGCGCACGCTTTCGCGCGTGTCCGTCGTGCGCGACGGCGTGGCCGAGAAGATCGTCGACGAGTATGGATCGCTGCAGGAGCTCATGGACGACATCAGCGAGGATCCGGAGCGCCTAGGCGACTTTGGCGTCAACAACCCTGCCATTCTTGCGGACTCCCTGTACCGCATGAAGGGCACCAAACAGGGGAACGCATAATGGCGCCCGTATGCGCCGTGGTCGTTGCCGGCGGCAGTGGCCAGCGCTTTGGAAATCCCGGCGGCAAGCAGCTCGTTAACGTGGCGGGCCGTCCGCTCATGAGCTGGTCTATCCGCGCATTTGACCGTAGCAATAAGGTCGGCCACATCGTGGTGGTGTGTCCTTCCGAGCGCCGTGCCGAGATGCGCCGCCTGGCCATCGACCCGTTTGACTATGACACGCCCATCAGCTTTGCCGATGCCGGCGAGACCCGCCAGGATTCCACCCGTGCCGGCGTGCATGCGGCTCCGGCGGGTTTCGAATATGTCGCCATCCACGACGGCGCCCGTCCGCTCATTACGACCGAGGCCATCGATCATGCGATCGACGTGCTTGTGGGCGACCGTGCCCTCGACGGCGTCGTGTGCGGCCAGCCTGCCATCGACACGCTCAAGATCGTCGATGGCGACAACATCGTCGAGACGCCGCCGCGCGAGCTCTATTGGGCCGCGCAGACGCCGCAGATCTTTAGCGTCGACGCCATGAAGCGCGCTCACGCCGCTGCTATCGCCGAGGGCTTTATCGGCACCGACGATTCATCGCTGGTCGAGCGCATGGGCGGGCGCGTCCGCTGTGTCCAGAGCCCGCGCGATAACCTTAAGGTGACGGTGCCCGAGGACCTGCGTCCCGTAACCGCGATTCTGCTCGGTCGCATGGCCGAGGGAGAGGACCTTCCCCATGTTCAGTAACCTGCGCATTGGCCACGGCTACGACGTCCACCGTTTGGTGGAGGGGCGTCGATGTATCATCGGCGGGGTTGACATTCCCTACGAGCGCGGCCTGCTGGGCCACTCGGATGCCGATGTGCTCGCGCACGCCTTGGCCGACGCCATTCTGGGCGCCTGCCGCGGGGGAGATATCGGCAAGCTATTCCCCGACACCGATCCCGCCTACGAGGGTGCCGATTCGATGGTGCTGCTCGCTCGCGTGATGGACTATGCGCGCGAGCTTGGCTTTGAGTTTGTCGATGCCGATTGCACCATTGCCTGCCAGCAACCCAAGATCACTCCGCACCGCGATGCCATGCGCGCCAACCTTGCCCATGCCCTGGGTGTCGACGTCGAAAACGTGGGCGTCGCCGCCACCACGACCGAAAAGCTCGGTTGGGAAGGCCAAGGCGAGGGAATTGGCGCCTGGGCCGTCTGCCTGCTACAGAAAACCGTTAAGGAGTAACGAATGCGTATCTACAACAGCGCTACCCATAAAAAGGAAGAGTTCCAGCCCATCGAGTCCGGCAAGGTTCGCATGTACGTGTGCGGCCCCACGGTCTACGACAACATCCACATCGGCAATGCTCGCACGTTCATCAGCTTTGACGTGATTCGTCGCTGGCTCATCGCGAGCGGCTACGAGGTCACGTTCGCCCAGAACCTCACCGATGTCGATGACAAGATCATCAAGCGCGCCAACGAGCAGGGCCGCACGGCCGCCGAGGTCGCGACGGAGTTCTCCGACAAGTTCATCGGCGTCATGCGTGCCGCCAACGTGCTCGATCCCGATGTGCGCCCCCGCGCCACCAAGGAGATCGGCCCCATGATCGCTATGATCAAGACGCTTATCGAGCAGGGCCATGCCTACGCCGCCGATAACGGCGACGTGTACTTTGCCGTGCGCAGCGATCCCAACTATGGTCAGGTTTCGGGCCGCAACATCGACAATCTGATGGTTGGCGCGCGCATCGAGGAGAACGAGGACAAGAACGACCCGCTCGACTTTGCCCTGTGGAAGGCCGCCAAGCCCGGCGAGCCCAGCTGGCCGAGCCCCTGGGGCGAAGGCCGTCCCGGTTGGCACACCGAGTGCGCCGCCATGGTGCATCGCTACCTGGGCACCCCGATCGACATCCACGGCGGCGGCTCCGACCTTGCCTTCCCGCATCACGAGAACGAGTGTGCCCAGGCCACCTGCGCCTGGCACCAGGGTTTCTCCAACACCTGGATGCACACGGGCATGCTGCTGGTAGACGGCGAGAAGATGTCCAAGTCGCTCGGAAACTTCTTTACGCTGGCCGAGGTGCTCGAACAGCACTCTGCTGCGGCCCTGCGCCTGCTGATGCTGCAGACGAGCTATCGCTCGCCGCTCGACTTTTCTTGGGAGCGCCTGGAGGGTGCCGAGAACTCGCTTACGCGTATCGCCGGTACGGTCGAGAACCTGCGCTGGGCCGCGAACCATGCGGCGGCCGATGCCGATGAGGCAGCATCTGAGGCGTTTGCCGCCAAGGCCGCCGAGACCCGTGCCGCCTTTAAGGAGTGCATGGACGACGACTTTAACACTGCCGGTGCCATGGGTGCTGTCTTTGGCTTTGTGACCGAGTGCAACCAGTACCTGGAGCAGGCGGGCGATGCTGCCGACAAGGCCGCTGCGCTTGCTGCTGCCGATACGCTGGTCGAGCTGCTCGATACGTTTGGCGTCGAGCTCCCCGAGCCCAAGGTCGAGTTGCCGCTGGGCCTGCTGGGCGTTGCCGCCGGCCTGGTCGCCTACACGGGTGACGACGTGGACGAGGCCGCTGCCAAGATTCTCGAGGCCCGCGCCGAGGCCCGTGCCGCCAAGAACTGGGATCTGGCCGACGCCATCCGCGACCAGCTCAAGGACCTCGGGCTGACGATTGAAGATACCGCCGCCGGCACCCGTATCAAATCTCTCTAATCCCCGCGGGTTTCCCAAGCGCCCGACCTTGCCGTTCAAACCGTCGCTCGCGTACTCAAGTACGCGTCGCTCCTCTTTCACGGCCATCTCGGGCACTTGGAAAACCCGTACCGACCGCCCGAATTAATATTCATGGGCGGTCGTTTATTTTGTTTCGTTTGATAATTGTGTTAAGGAGGCCGTTTTATGGCCGACAATCGCAAACGTGCACCGCGTGGAGGCAAGCAGGCTGCTTCTGGCTCGCGTCCGATTCGCTGCAACGACCGCGCTGCCGCTCCCAAGGGCCAGCGCGAGCGCTCACAGGCTGCTCGCTCGCAGCGCGAGCGTAGCCGCGATAACGTCGAGGTTCCCAAGGGCGAGTTTATCGAAGGTCGTCGTGCTGCCGCCGAGGCGCTACGCACTGGTTTTCCCATCAAGTGCGCGCTCATCGCCGAGGGCGGGGAGCGCGATGCTGCCTTGTCGCGCCTGGTCGACGATCTCAACGCCGCGGACGTCCGCATTAAGTATGTGCCGCGCGCGCAGCTCGATGCGCTGTCGAGCCATGGCGCTCATCAGGGCATTGCGCTCGAGGTGGGTAATTTCCCCTATGCGGACGTCGCCGATATCCTTGACCGCGCGGGTGACGGCCCGGCGCTCGTCGTCGTACTCGACCATGTGACCGACGACGGTAACTTTGGTGCCATCGTGCGCTCTGCCGAGGTCGTGGGCGCGGTGGGCGTCATCATTGCCAACAAGCGCGCCGCCGGTGTGACCGTGGGCAGCTACAAAACCTCTGCTGGTGCCGTTATGCATCTGCCCATCGCACAGGTTCCCAACATCGCTCGAGCGCTCGACGACCTCAAGGCTGCTGGCTTTTGGGTGGGCGGTGCTTCCGAGCACGCCGAGGGCAGCTGCTGGGATGCTCCCTTCGAGGGCCGCGTTGCGCTCGTCATGGGCTCCGAGGGCGACGGCATCTCGCGCCTGGTGCTCGAGAAATGCGACTTTTTGACCAAGCTTCCCCAGCGCGGCATGACCGAGAGTCTCAATGTGGCCCAGGCGACCACCGCGCTGTGCTTTGAGTGGCTGCGCCGCAATGCCGGCGAGCTCATGGGGGAGGAGTAGCGCATGTCCAAGAAGAACCGCGCCAAGTCCAAGGCCAAGCGCTTTGGCGAGGGCTCGGCCAAGCCAATTGTTTCGGCCGCGACCTATGGCGTGGGCGGCAATGCGTTTGCGCAGGCTATCGCCGATCCGGTCTCGACGGTGCACTCCAATAAGCCCGAGCTGCTGGTGGTCGACGGCTACAACGTGATTCACTGCACGCCGCGCTACGAAAAGCTCGTGTACGACCATTCCGACGATCCGTATTCCAGCGACGTCCACGATATGGCTCGTACTGCGCTCATCAACGATGTCGCGGCGTTTGCCCAGGGCCGTTACGAGGCCGTGATCGTGTTCGACGGCGCGGGCAACATCTCCAGCGAGCGCCCCAACCTGCCGGCCCGCGGCGTGCGCATCGAGTTTTCGCCGACGGGCGTCTCTGCCGATACCGTGGTGCAGAAGCTCTGCATCGAGGCGCGCGAGGAAGGTCGCGCGTGCTCCGTGGTGTCGAGCGACGGCACGATCCAGGCCGTCGTCATGGGCAAGGGCGTCACGCGCATCTCGAGCCGCATGCTGGTGGACGAGATCAAACAGATCGATAACGACGTTCACGAGGCAGAGGAAGCCCCGCAGATCAAGATGACTCTGGGCAGTCGCCTGAGCCCCGATGCCCTGGCCAAGCTCAAGGCCCTGCGCGGCCGGTAGGGGAGTATCCATAGAGACCCGTTTCCCAATTGGCCGGCCCGTTGATTTGTAATCAATGGACTGTGGGTTGCCGTCGCCAATACGAATAGTTTTTGGTTTTGGCGAACGGATAAAACTATTCGTTCTGACGAATAGTTTTGAGATGTGGTCGGTCAAAGGGTCTGTTGCGCCTTGTCAGCAATTCCTTTATTCTTAATTGGCTTCGCGCGAAAGCGCCAAGTGTGCCAGTGTGGCGCAACGGTAGCGCAACTGATTTGTAATCAGTGGGTTGCAGGTTCGATTCCTGTCACTGGCTCCATGAGAGTTTCGGGCTCTGTCTCTATATGGGACAGGGCCCGTTTCTATTTATGTTGACATGTCAGCGGGTTTGACTCCCACCAGGCTTTAGGTTTGTCTCGATCTGTAACACGGGCGGGCTGAAGACCCTCCTTATTGTTACAGATCGAGACATTGCCAAGGGACGGACGATAACATCTCGGTCTGTAACACGAAGAGGCTGAAAACCGTTCTTACTGTTACAGATTGAGACGTAAGCTGGGGTCTCTGCGTAATATCTCGACCTGTAACAGATAGGGGAGAAAATGTTCTCTATATGTTACAGATCGAGACAAAAGCCGTGTCGAGCTCGGCTGCCCCCCCCTGAGCGTGGATTATCGGACGTACGAGCGTGGAAAATCTCCCGCTTAGTGAATGATCGTGGATAATCTGCCACTTTGGCCTTGGGGGCACGCCAATAGTGGGAGATTGTCCACGCTCGATTTCAAACGGAAGAAAATCCACACTCGAATCTGCCACGGAAGCCCGATCTCGACCTATATATAGGTGCAAATAGGCTGTTATCGAAGTTCGATCCTGAAGGTGTACTCCACTACGCCAAAGTGTTACCTTGGGAAATGTCACCTCTGTATCCAAAACCACCGTCCTTCATATCCAAACTCAATAAAACCGCAGGTCACGGCTATATAGATACGCCCGGAACCGTGTATCTAGAGGTTTTCGTTGACAGCCCCCAAGGTTGCATCGTATTATCTTTTTCGTTCGCGGGGGCGGCGGTCCAAAAGACCAAAGGACCTGCGGATACTTGAACGATTGGGAGTTTGCCCGAGTGGTTAATGGGGACGGGCTGTAAACCCGTTGGCTCTGCCTACATAGGTTCGAATCCTATAGCTCCCACCCGTCAAGTGCCTGTATAGCTCAGTCGGTAGAGCACTTCGTTGGTAACGAAGAGGTCACCAGTTCAAGTCTGGTTGCAGGCTCCATCCGGCGGTGTAGCTCAGTTGGTTAGAGCACACGGTTCATACCCGTGGCGTCACTGGTTCGAATCCAGTCACCGCTACCATAGGTAACACGGTGGCTTCTCAATAGTATGTTGAGAGGCCACTATGGTATAAAGGCAAAGTCCCGTCCGGGGACGACCTGTTAAGAGGAGGGCTTTATGGCCAAAGAGAAGTTTGAGCGCACTAAGCCGCATGTTAACATCGGCACCATTGGTCACGTCGACCACGGCAAGACCACGCTGACCGCCGCCATCACCAAGGTTCTCTCCGAGACCGAGGGCTGCAAGGCTGACTTCACTGCGTTCGAGAACATCGACAAGGCTCCCGAGGAGCGCGAGCGCGGCATTACGATCTCCGTCTCCCACGTCGAGTACGAGACCGCTTCCCGTCACTACGCTCACGTTGACTGCCCGGGCCACGCTGACTACGTCAAGAACATGATCTCCGGCGCTGCTCAGATGGACGGCGCTATCCTGGTCATCGCTGCTACCGACGGCCCCATGGCTCAGACTCGCGAGCACATCCTGCTCGCCCGTCAGGTCGGCGTTCCCTACATCGTCGTCTTCCTGAACAAGTGCGACATGGTCGACGATGACGAGCTTATCGACCTCGTCGAGATGGAGACCCGTGAGCTCCTCTCCGAGTACGATTTCCCCGGCGACGACATCCCCGTCATCCGTGGTTCCGCTCTGGGCGCTCTCGAGGGCGACGCCAAGTGGATGGACGCTATCCGCGAGCTCATGAACGCCGTCGACGAGTACATCCCGACGCCTGCTCGTAACAACGACCTCCCGTTCCTGATGGCCGTTGAGGACGTTATGACCATCTCCGGCCGTGGTACCGTTGCTACCGGCCGTGTCGAGCGCGGTGAGCTCAAGCTCAACGAGCCCGTCGAGATCGTCGGCATCAAGGATACCCAGAACACCGTCGTTACCGGTATCGAGATGTTCCGTAAGTCCATGGACTTCTGCGAGGCTGGCGACAACGTCGGTCTGCTGCTCCGCGGCATCAAGCGCGAGGACATCGAGCGCGGCCAGGTTCTCTGCAAGCCCGGTTCGGTTACCCCGCACACCAAGTTCACCGGTGAGATCTACGTTCTGACCAAGGAGGAGGGCGGCCGTCATACCCCGTTCTTCGATGGTTATCGTCCTCAGTTCTACTTCCGTACCACCGACGTTACCGGTACGGTCAAGCTCCCCGAGGGCACCGAGATGGCTATGCCTGGTGACCACATCACCATCGAGGGCGACCTCATCCACCCGATCGCCATGGAGGAGGGCCTGCGCTTCGCTATCCGCGAGGGTGGCCACACCGTCGGTTCGGGCATCGTCTCCACGATCATTGAGTAAATTAGCTCTTTGATATAGCTGACTTAGAGAACCCGGCACTTATTTGGGTGCCGGGTTCTTTTCTGCAATGGATATTGAGCCGTTGCTGGTGTCGAGAGGATCGATAATGGTCCTGGATGCACCGTCGATTAGATCTCGATGGCTTCATTGATGTGTTCCAAATATGAATGGATCCACCGAGAACCAATTGACTCGAGGTTTTCATTGACAGCACTTACGTGGAGCTGATAAAGTAACAACTCGTGCCCGTACGGGGCGGAAATGAAAGGTTCAGGATACATGCGTACTCTAGTTACTCTTGCGTGCACTGAGTGCAAGCGCCGCAACTATACGACCACCAAGAACAAGTCGACCATGCCTGATCGTATGGAGATCAAGAAGTATTGCCCCTGGTGCCGTCACCACACGCTGCACAAAGAGACTCGCTAGTCTCTAGTCATATACGCCAGTAGTTCAATTGGTAGAGCATCGGTCTCCAAAACCGAGTGTTGAGGGTTCGAGTCCTTCCTGGCGTGCCAGTCATTATTCCGTAAGCTCCCACTTGGGGGCTTACGGTTTACTCATGTATAAGCGCATTGCGCGGAGGTAACCCAAATGGCCAACAAGAAGAACAAGAAGAAGGCACAGCAGCAGGCGCCTGCCAACAACGCTGCCGCCAACTCCAAGGTTGAGGCCAAGAAGGCCGTTGCCAAGAAGAGCGAGAAGGCTGCGAAGTCTAAGAAGAACGAGAAGCCTGGTTTCTTCGCCCGCACCAAGAAGTATTTCGCTTCGGTGAAGTCCGAGATGAAGCGTGTCACGTGGCCCGATAAGAAGGAGCTCGTGAACTACTCGGTCGTCGTTTGCGCTTCTCTGATCGTCGTCGGCGTCGTCATCGCTCTGCTCGATGCTGGCTTTGGCGAGGCTCTTGCTCTGTTCTCTGGATTGAGGGGCTAAACCATGTCTAAGCGTTGGTACGTCGTTCACACTTACTCTGGATACGAGAACCGCGTTAAGTCCGATCTCGAGCATCGCATCGAGACTATGGGCATGCAGGACCGTATCTTTGATATCGAGATTCCTATGGAGCGCGTCACCGAGATCAAAGAGGGCGGCAAGCGCGAGACCAAGGATTCTAAGATCTTTCCGGGTTATGTCCTGGTTCGCATGGAGATGGATGACGATGCGTGGACGTGTGTTCGCAACACGCCCGGCGTCACCGGTTTCCTAGGCGGCAACGGCAAGCCCGCTCCGCTTTCCCGCGACGAGTACAACAAGATGACTCGTCGTCCCGGTAAGGGCGATTCGCCCAAGCGCACCTCGGTTGATATTCAGGTCGGCACGTCCGTCCGCGTCACCGATGGCCCGCTTACCGACTTTGATGGCAAGGTCTCCGAGGTTAACACCGAGGCTGGCAAGCTCAAGGTCACGCTGATGATCTTTGGCCGCGAGACGCCGGTCGAGCTCGACTTTAACCAGGTCGCTGTCATCGCTTAAGTTTTCGTCCGTTCGCGCGAGCGTGCTTCTTCTGTGACTGCTCATCTCAGGAGTGCTTCTAACACGTGCGTGCTTACGATATAGCAAGTACTTCACACTCGTGATTCGAAAGGAATGACCATGGCTGAGAAGAAGGTTGCCAACGTCATTAAGCTCCAGATTCCTGCTGGTGCAGCTAACCCCGCTCCTCCCGTCGGCCCCGCTCTGGGCGCTGCTGGCGTGAACATCATGCAGTTCTGCCAGGCCTTTAACGCCGAGACGCAGGACAAGAAGGGCGACATCATCCCCGTTGAGATCTCTGTCTACGAGGATAAGTCCTTCTCCTTCATCACCAAGACCCCGCCGGCGGCTCACCTCATCAAGAAGGAGCTGAACCTCAAGTCTGGTTCCGCTAAGCCCCAGGCCGACAAGGTTGGTCAGCTCTCCCAGGAGCAGCTCACCAAGATCGCCGAGATCAAGATGCCGGACCTCAATGCCAACGACATTGACGCCGCCAAGAAGATCATCGCCGGTACCGCCCGTTCCATGGGCGTCACCATCGCTGAGTAGCGATTTCTTATGGTAACGACGGGTGCTCCGACCTGGGCGCCCGTTAAATGTGTGCAATAGGGCACACGATACGATGTGGGAGGGCTCACGCCCGTTTAACCACAGGAGGTAATGCACATGGCTAAGCATGGTAAGAGCTATAACGCCGCTGCCGAGAAGATCGATCGCGCCACGCTCTACACCCCCCTTCAGGCTGCCAAGCTCATTAAGGAGCTCGACACCGCCAAGTTCGACGAGACCGTCGAGGCCCACTTCCGTCTGGGCATCGATACTCGTAAGGCTGACCAGAACATCCGTGGTTCCATCTCCCTGCCCCACGGCACCGGCAAGACCGTTCGTGTTGCCGTCTTCGCCGAGGGCGAGAAGGCCCGCGAGGCTGAGGCTGCCGGCGCCGACATCATCGGTTCCGACGAGCTTGTCGCCCAGATTCAGAAGGGCGAGATCAACTTCGACGCCGCTATCGCTACGCCGAACATGATGGCCAAGGTTGGCCGCATCGGTAAGATCCTTGGTCCCCGTGGCCTCATGCCGAACCCCAAGCTCGGCACCGTGACCATGGACGTCGCCAAGATGGTCTCCGAGCTCAAGGCTGGCCGCGTTGAGTACCGCGCCGACCGCTACGGCATCTGCCACGTGCCCCTGGGCAAGAAGTCCTTCACCGAGCAGCAGCTCGTCGAGAACTACGCTGCCCTGTACACCGAGATCCTGCGCGTCAAGCCCTCTTCTGCTAAGGGCAAGTACGTCAAGTCCATCTCCGTGTCTTCCACCATGGGCCCTGGCGTCAAGGTCGATCCCGCTATCCAGCGCGACTTCCTGGCTGAGTAACTAACAGTTACTGCCTGAGCAAAGCAAGCATTGCTAAAGAGACCCGGTTCTGCCTCGTGCAGGACCGGGTCTCTTGCTTTTGAGTCAACGAAACCACCACGAAGGGGACAGGCACCCTTGTGGTGGTTTTACTTGTGTTGTACTTTAGCGCGATGTAGTACTACCCGAGGCCGAAGGGAGCCCAACATGTTTAAGAACACGCAACAGCTCCTAGGCCTAGCGCTACTAGATTGGATAGCGCGCTAGGGTTGTAATCTCGCTATAACGATTTGTTGTACCCGGGTGCGCTATCGTCTGCCGCTTTCAGGCGTGATGAGCGACACGGGTATTTTTCTATCTCTAGGCCTTCTCTCTCTCCTGAAAGCCATCTGTCATAAAACGGTCAATCAGGAGGAACATATAAGCCACAAAATCACAATCTTTGACGCCACCCTGTGCGACGGTGAGCAGTCGCCGGGCGCCAGCATGAATACCGAGGAAAAGCTCTTCATCGCCCGCCAGCTGGTGCGCATGAACGTGGACGTTATCGAGGCGGGCTTTCCCATCTCGAGTCCTGGTGACTTTCGCTCCGTACAGGAGATTGGCAAGATTGCGGGCGACCGATGCACGGTATGCGGCCTGACGCGCGCTGTCGACAGGGGTATCGAAGTGGCTGCAGAGGCGCTCAAAACGGCCCAGAGGCCCCGTATCCATACAGGGCTGGGTGTGAGCACCAGTCACCTGCGCGACAAGCTCCATATGACTGAGGAAAGGGCAATTGAGTGAGCGATCCATGCCGTCAAACATGCTCGCAAGTTCGTTGACGATGTTGAGTTTTATGCCGAGGATGCCGGCCGCTCCGATCAGGAGTTTCTGGTGCGCATTATCGAGGCGGCCGTAAAGGCCGGTGCCACGGTCGTGAACATCCCCGATACGATGGGCTACAACATGCCGTGGGACTTTGGCGCCCGCATCCGTGACCTGCGCGGGCGCTGCGGGTGCGGCCGGTCAGCGTGCGGTCGACGTGATGGAGTATCGCGAGTACGAGATTGAGCGCATTGCGCGCCAGGCATTTGAGGCGGCGCGCAAACGTCGCGGCAAGGTGACGAGCGTTGATAAGCGCAACGTGCTGGAGACGAGCCGCATGTGGCGCGAGATCGTGCATCGCGTGCAAGACGAGGAGTACTCCGACGTGGAGCTTGAGGACCTGCTCGTCGACAACGCCGCCATGCAGCTCAACAGTCGACCGGCAGACTTTGACGTCGTGGTGACGGAGAACATGTTCGGCGACATCCTGTCCGATGAGGCGGCTCAGATTACCGGATCGCTCGGTATGCTTGCCTCTGCCTCGCTGGATGATGGCGTATCGCTGTTTGGGCCGAGCGCTGGCAGCGCTCCTGACATCGCGGGGCTCGGCGTGGCCAATCCGCTGGCTCAAATCTTGTCGGTGGCGATGCTGCTGACCTACGCGCTCGACATGGGCGAGCAAGCCGCGTGGATCGAGAGCGCCGTGGCGCGCGTGCTCGACGAGGGCTGGCGCACCCGTGACATCGCCGATGTCAACACCCCGGCAGATAAGATCCTCGGCACCACGACGATGGGCGACAAGGTCGTCGCCGCGCTGTAGGCGATGCCGATTCAAGCTGTCAAATATCTCAATCTGTAACATCTAAGGGGCAAAATCGTTCCTACCTGTTACAGATTGAGATTTTCGGCTGAGCATCCGTGGTCTGTCTCGATCTGTAACAGCTAACCGATTATTTGGGCCCTACCTGTTACAGATTGAGACAAACCGTTGGGACAGGTCGGACGAGTCAGCAAAACCACCACAAAGGTGCCGGTCCCCTTCGTGGTGGTTTTTAGCGCAACGAGGTGTTCCCAGCCGACCATACGGGCGGCCTTGCGCTCACGCTGCTCGATGACAGCGCATCTTTAGACGCGAAGCGCGGAACCGGGTGCATATACGAGCCGCGTAGCGTTACGAATTCATGGGAATGACCGTATCGCCAATTTGTACGCTTGCAATCTTGTCTGTGTCACAAACTTGCGAGAACGGCCAGGTCTTGTGGACATCAGTGGTGCCGTTATCCAGTTTATTTGCGAAATAGCCGCTGTGGCTGGTTGCGTCCTCAACATGACCGTCTTTGAACGTCACGATGAGGGGTATGTTGCCAACGGCATCCATAGACTCCTCCATGTTTTGAGACATCTTGCCGCTGTTGTTGTCGTGTTCGATGGAACGATCTATGTTGTAGCGGACTGAAACGCCAACGCAGGATACGGTGGCCTCTTGAATCGTCGCCTTGGTGCCGTTAAAGTTGACCGATTTGGGCGCGGGAATCGTAACGGATGTATCTTCGTAATTCAGCTGGAACTTAAGATCCCATGGGCCCGTAAGTATTTTCTTATACTCGGGAAGCTCTTTGCCAGCACGTGGCACAACGAGAGAGTTGATATGCGTGCGGACGGTCCTGCCCATAAGGCCGGGTGATTCAACGCTGAACTGTGTAAAGTATTGAATGCTGGAGTCATTGGGGTTCTTGTCAATGAGCCATGATTGGCCTTGGCCGCCATGCTCGCCATCAACGTATACGTTTCCATCGACACTTCCGGCGATAGTTCCGTTCTCGCCCGGCTCGGAAAGCTTTTTCAGGGCAGCGGGATCGTCGAACGTAAGCGTATAGGCGATGGTAACCATATCCTTGTCGCCCATGATGGCGTCGGCGGTCACGGTGACTCCGTTGTTGGAGCAGCTAGCACCGACGGGCCGGCCAATACGGTCGATGATCTCGGTTTGAGAAGCAGGTCCGTCAAAGATGTCGGAAAGCATGTCAGAAGGAAGCGGCAGGACGCCTGTTGCCATAGCCGTGCCAGCGCCTCCAATGACGATAGCGAGGACTGCCGTTACAGCGGCAATGCGAGCGACTGTTCTTACGGGATGGCGGGCGATGCGCGGCTTGCGTCGCGTGCCATTAAAGTTGCTTTGAGCGGTCGCCGCATCGCTCGAGGCGACGGACTGAGCAATCGAGTTTGCCATGTGCTGCTTCGCATTATCGGTAAACGAAATGTGCTCCAGGGCGTGGCGATAGTCATTCGAATTCGTAGTCATTGTGGTCTCCTTTCAAGGAAAGCCGAAGTGACGCACGTCCGCGGCTAAGGTGCTGGGCGGTTGCAGCTGGCGTCGCGTGAACGGCGTCTGCGATTTCCCTGATGCTCATGCCTGCGTAGTAGTGCAAAAAGATGGCGATGCGCTGTGCTTGAGGCAGGGCCGTGACAGCGGAAAGAATGGCGCAGTCGCGTTGCGCGAATTCTTGCTCGGTATGTGTTACGGGTGCGCAGAAATCGGGGAGCGAATCGAGGTCGACAACCGGGTGATTCGCGTGCGTACGGCCGATATCGCGACATGCGTTCAGTGCGACTCGGATCACCCAAGCACGTTCGTGTTCGAGCGAGTCGAACGGTTGAGTGCGTTGGAGAATCTTGATCAGCGTGTCTTGGCAGATGTCTTGAGCGTCGTCAGCGGATCCAAGGGCCGAATAGCACAATCGAAGGATGAGGTCGGAATACGTGTCGACCAAGCGCTTTGCTTCCCGCTCGATCTGATCGGCATCGCATCGGAGCGTGCTATTGCGGTTACGGCGTGCAGGCATAGTGTCACCTCCAATTGGTCGTGGTGGATATAGGGAAGGCGTCTCGCGAGGTCCCTCTACATACAACACGGTCGAGACTGCATAAGTTGACAAAAAAAGACGGCACGTGAGCGCCGTCCTTACAAAACAATGAGTGTTCTCGTTAATTACACAAGCACCGTGATGGACAGGTCGGACGAGTCAGCAAAACCACCATAAAGGTGCCTATCCCCTTCGTGGTGGTTGTTGGCAGTTACCAGGGGGTTCTGGCGGTTGAAGACTCGATTGCTTCGTGGCGTTTGAGCTCGCGGCGCATGGTTTGCGAGTTGAGCCAAGCGGCCTTCCAACCGCGCGTGGGGTAGCGCGCCTCGTCAATTTCGATCTTGGTATAGCCGCAGGCGTTGACAATCTTCGTTCCGCATGGGTGTTGGCGCTCGCGTTGAAAGTTGGGGCCGTAGCTTTGGTGCACATGCCCGTGAATCATATAGTCGGGACCCCAAGACTCAAGAGCCGCATTAAAGCACTCGAATCCTCGATGCGGCAGGTCGTCCAGGTCGCCCATGCCTGCGACGGGTGCATGGGTAAGTAGAATATCGCATCCGTCTACCAGTGCGATTTTTCGCGATAGCTTGCGCATGCGTTTTGCCATCTCGCGCTCGGTATACATGTTCGCGCCGTCGCGGTAGCGCATGGAACCGCCCAGACCCGCAATGCGAATACCTCGGTACACATATACGCTGTCCTCAACACAAATGCACCCGCCCGGTGCATGGCGCGCGTAGCGGTCGTCGTGGTTGCCACGAACGTACACAAGCGGTTTGTTGATGACAGTGACCAAAAACTCAAGATAGTCCGGATCCAGGTCGCCTGCGGATAGAATCAGGTCAACGTCCTCAAAGCGCTCCTTGCGAAAACATTCCCACAGGCAGCGCTCCTCTACATCGGCAATGGCTAGGATATTCATAGGGCACGGACCTCCGGCTCGTTATCGAGCTGCGGAATCGAGCCTATAACGTTGTCAGCCAGCCAGTTCATCTCGACAATCTGCGTACTCGGCAGGGGAGGGAAGCCCTCAATCTGAACCACGCCGTCCTGGCTGTGGAGCTCGCCGCCAAATGGGTTGATGGAGCCCTCGACAATGCCGTTGCGAAGCAGCTGCACAAGTTTACGCGTCTGATAGGGTAGGCCCGGAGCGTAGCGAATATCGATGACGCCGGAGCTCATACCGTACCAGTAGTTGACGGCGCGCACCTGCTGGTCATCGGCGGTCTCGTCCCATGTGCCGTGCAGTAGGCTGCGTACGATGAGTTCGTAGTAACGGCCCCAGTTCCATACCGGCATAGCAATACCGGTAACTTCCTTGCCGTTTACCAGACGGTGAAGCCCGTAGGCGGTGGGGTCCTCGAGAGACTTGGACATATCGGCGCCGGTCATGACGCTCACGCCCTCGCGACACATGGCTTCGGCAAGACCGCCGGCGGGTACATCGCCCCAGGTGAGGATTACCTGCGCACGAGGGTCGAGCAGCGAGGCGCCGATGGCAAAGGCGTTGATCTCGCTAAGCGCTCCCGACGCAAAGACCGACGCGTGGTAGCCAATGCGATGGTTGTCCGCCATGCTGGCCGCAAGGGCGCCCAGGAGAAACTTGGCCTCGTACATCTTGCCAAAGTACGAACGGACGCTTTGGTGGGGAAGGCCGATAGAGCAGTTGAGGAATCGCACCTGGGGATACTCAACGGCGGCTCTGAGCGTATATTCCATCAGGCGGTGTGAAGTCGAGAAGATGGCGTTCACCCCGTGCTTGACGGCGGTCTCCACGGCGGCGTAGAACACGTCCGGATCGTGGCAGTCCTCGAACGCCTCGGTGCGCACGATGCCGCCAAAGTGCTCATCGAGATACTGACGCCCTTGGTCGTGAAGGCTGTCCCAGCTCGACGTCGCACAGGGGAACTCATGGATAAAGGCGATGCGCAGGGGATTGGCCGCCGAATAGACGGTCTTGCCCATAAAGAAGTTGAGCACACCGGAGGTGGACTTGGCGGGCGACTCCTCCTCATCGACACTCGGCGCTTCGACAAGATCGACCTTGTCCTCGTCACTTTTCCCGGCGATGACCAGCTCGCGCCAGATCTTGCACAGGCGGTTTACGACGATATCCGTTGGCGTATCCAGCAGGCGGTCCTGGTTGTACACATTGAGGTAGACGAGCATGGCGTCGGCGGGCGTAATGTCCAGGTGGTCGCCGCCCGCGCGAAGGTAGGCACGCTTAAAGAGCAGGAAGGTGTGGCGCAGGTAGTCGACCTTTTTCTGCGGCCATTTTTCGATAAGGTTCTGACCGAGCATCTTGGCGAGCGTTTCGTAGCTTCCCTCGCGAGAGAACTCGATCTCGTATAGGGGGCAGACGCGCCAAAACGCGCAGAACTCGCCGTACAGGCGGCTTTCGACGGAATCCCATGTGCCGGGGTAGAGACGGGTAATCTTGGCCGAAACCGTCGGGGCGTCCAGGAATTTGAGGACACTGACACGTTTGTTGCCTTCCTGGACATAGAACCGATGCATGAACTCGGTGACGATGATGGGGTCGCGATAGCCCTCGGTCACCTGGATGTCGTAGAGGTTGGACCATTTGCGGGCGAACTCGGTGCCAAACGGCAGCAAGGGCATAAAGTTGCATGAAAAGGCGGACTGACGGCCCTTGGTAACCGTGCCGACGACCATTTCGAGCGGAATGTCTCTCAGGCCGACATTCTCTCGCTGGCCTAAGGGGAGCTGAGCAACTAAGCTATCGAGGTCCGTGAGGTACGGATGCTCGCTTTGACTAATGGCGCGTCGACGTCCTTGCTCGCCGCGCTTGCGTGCTTGACGATAGGCCTCTTCCATGGTGTCTACTCCCTTAGTCGTTTAAACAACGATATGAACCATGGTACCACGATGCGAAACTACCACAAAGGTGCCTGTCCCCTTTGTGGTAGTTTAGGCGACGATGGGGGCGATGGCACGAATGCAGGCGTCGGTTGCCGTGAAGGTGGTGCTATCGTCGCTGACGATAAAGATGATTTTGCCCTTGACGCCAAAGTCGCCGATCTCGCTAAAGAGCACGTACGGCTCCTTGTCAAAGCCAGAGATGGGAAGCACCGCGGCCTTGGTGGCGTCGGTAAGCTCATCTGCCAGCGCGTCCAGCGAGGCCCACTTAGACGTGTCCTTTACGGCAACGGGCACGGCCACGCGCCCAAAGGGCATCAGATGCACGAGCGTGTTCTTGGAGATGTTGGAGTTGGGCACAATGATGGTCTGCCCGCAGGCATCTTCGATGGTCGTGTGGCGCCAAGTGATGTCCTGGACCACACCCGACACGCCGCCGACCTCGATATTGTCGCCGGGCTTGATGATGCCCATAAAGGTCACTTGCATGCCGCCGATAAGGTTTGATAGCGTGTCCTGAAAGCCGAGCGAGATGGCGATGCCGCCGACGCCAAGAGCGGCGACGAGCGCGTTTGCGTTAATGCCAAAGCAGTTGTCGAGGATAAAGCTGCCGCCGATCATCCAAATGACGGCACGCGCGATGTTGATGAAGATGCTCGATGCGGGAAGCGGGTTGTCGTCTCGGTTGAGTAGGTGGCGCAGGGTCTTGGATGCCACCTTGGCGGCGATGGCGGTGACTATTACCAAGATGACGGCCCAGATGATGTTGTGGACCCAGCGCTGCTCAAAGAAATGAAGAATCGGTTCAAACAATTCCATGTAGGGAAAACCTCCTAATGATCATTCAACCATGATACCCACCAAAAAGCCCGTCCGATCACATCGGACGGGCCGATAACTTGAGATGGGGTGGCCGCGGTGGCGTAAGCTGGGCCGCCGGCGAGCACGCCGGCAAGGAGTGCGGCGGTCAAGCAAGACGGGGAAGGAGTCTTCTCATGGCAGTTTCCTTAGTTCTTAACCAGTGGTTCCTGCTGACGCTGGATTATCGACATGATATGCGAAAACCGTCGCAAAGGTATCTGTTCCTTTGCGGCGGTTTTGACGTTTGCGCAGATAAAACCTGCCAAAATAAACCTGTCCCTTTTGGTAGGTTTAGCTCAGCAGCATGCGGTCGTTGGCGAGCTCGCCGCCCGAGACCTCCTCGAACTTCTGCAGCAGGTCGGCGACGGTGAGCGACTTCTTCTCGTCGCCCGCCACGTCGTAGATAACGTGGCCCTCGTGCATCATGATCAGGCGATTGCCCAGACGGATGGCGTCATTCATGTTGTGCGTGACCATGAGCGTGGTCAGGTGGTTCTCGTCGACAATCTCCTCGGTCAGATTGAGCACCTTAGAGGCGGTCTTGGGGTCGAGTGCCGCGGTGTGCTCGTCGAGCAGCAGCAAGCGCGGCTTGGTGAGCGTGGCCATGAGCAGCGTGAGTGCCTGGCGCTGGCCACCCGAAAGCAGGCCGACCTTGGCGTTGAGGCGCGTGTCCAGGCCAAGGTCCAGGCGCTTGAGCAACTCAACGTACTCGTCCTTCTCGGCCTTGGTGACGCCCCACGAAAGGCCGCGACGCTGGCCGCGACGCTTGGCGAGGGCCAAGTTCTCGGCAATCTGCATGTCGGCTGCGGTGCCGCGCATGGGATCCTGGAACACACGGCCCAGGTACTTGGCGCGCTGCGACTCGCTCAGGCGCGAGATGTCGGTGCCGTCGAGCTCGATAACGCCCGAATCGAGCGGATATACGCCGGCAATCATGTTGAGCAGCGTGGATTTGCCGGCGCCGTTGCCGCCGATCACAGTTACAAAGTCGCCGTCGTTGAGGGTAAGGTCGACGCCGGTGAGCGCGCGCTTCTCGGTGACGGTGCCCTTGTTAAAGGTCTTCTTGACGTGCGAGAGCTTAAGCATCTGCCTCATCTCCCTTCGTGTAGGAGCTGCGGAGCTTATAGCGCTCCCAAACTACGGGCACGCACAGGGCCACGGCGACGATCACGGCGGAGAGCAGCTTCATGTCGTTGGCGTCCATGCCCAACTGCAGCACGATGGCGCGGATGAGGAAGTACACCACAGAGCCAAAGACGGCGGAGGCAAGACGGACGCTAAACTGCGTGAGACCGCCGGGCAGCAGGCGGCCGAGCACCTCGCCGATAACAATAGCGGCAAGACCGATAACGATGGCGCCGGTGCCCATGCCAATGTCGGCATACTTTTGGCTCTGGCAGATAAGCGCGCCAGAGAGGCCGATGAGGGCGTTGGAGAGCACGAGGGCGATCATCTTGGTGGAGTTGGTGTTGACGCCCAGGGCGCGGATCATGTACTCGTTGTTGCCGGCGGCACGCAGCGCCGAGCCGATCTCGGTGCCAAAGAACCAATACAGGATGGCAACGATAGCCACGGCGAGCAAGATGCCCAAGATAATGGCAACGGTGGACTGCGGCAGGCCCGTCATGTGGCTGACGGATGAGAAGATGGTGCCCTTGGCAAGGATGGGCGTGTTGGATTTACCCATGATGCGCAGGTTGATGGACCACAGACTGATCTGCGTAAGGATTCCGGCGAGGATTGCAGGAATCTCAAAAACGGTGGTCAAGATGCCCGTGACAGCGCCCGCGATGGCGCCGGCGCACATGCCGGCCAGCACGGCGAGCAAGGGGTCGACGTTATTGTTGACGATGAGCACGGCGCAAACACAGCCGCCGAGGGCAAAGCTGCCGTCGCAGGTCATATCGGGGATGTCGAGCAGGCGGAACGTGATAAACACGCCGAGCACCATAATGCCCCAGAGGACGCCCTGCGAAACGGCGCCCTGCAATGCAATGAGCATGCTTCATACCTCCTAGGATAGGGTGGACACGTGATGTTCCATAATAGCGGTAACAATGAATATAAGAACGGCAGGCAAACGTTTTGTTATATCTGAGCCATTGGGGCGAACGCCGGTCTATGACGTTCGCCCCAATGGCTCAGATATTGAATAACGCAGCTATGGCGCGAGAACGAACCCTAGATGCGTTACGGCGCATGGTGCTACTCGTCCAGGGCGGAAAGATCGATGCCCAGCGCCTCGGCCATCTCGTCGTTCTTGACGACGACCAGGTCCTTGCTCGAGAGGTGCTCGATAGCCATATCCTCGGGCTTAGCCTCGCCCTTCAGGATCTTAACGGCCATCTCGCCTGCAGCGTAGCCCAGGTCCTCGTAGTTGATGGAGAGGGTGAACAGGCCGCCGGCCTTGCACATGCCCTCCTCGCCGGTGACGAAGGGGAGCTTGTTCTCCTTGCAGATCTGGCCCACCTGCGAGGCGCCCGCGGCGATGGTGTTGTCGGTGGGGGAGTACAGTGCGTCGATCTTGCCCACGGCAGACTCTACGACGGACTGGATCTCGTTGGAGCTCGAGACGGTGAAGTCGGTGTGCTCCAGGCCCAGCTTGTCGAGCTCCTTCTTGGCGGCCTTGATCTGGACGTCGGAGTTGGACTCGGCGGTGCAGTAGAGCAGGCCGACCTTTTTAACGTTGGGCAGGACCTTCTGCATCATCTCGAGCTGCTCGGCGACCGGGGTGAGGTCGGAAGCACCCGTGACGTTGGTGCCGGGCTTGTCGTTGTCCTGGACCAGGCCGGAGGCGGCGTAGTCGGTGATGGCACAGCCCACGATGGGGATATCGGCCGTGGCGCCGGCGGCAGCCTGCGCGGCGGGCGTAGCGATGGCATAAATCAGGTTGACGTTGTCGCCCACAAACTTGTCGGCAATGGACTTACACGTGGACTGGTCGTTCTGGGCGTTCTTCTGGTCGATCTTGACCTTAAGGCCGCTCTCCTTGATGGCCTTGACAAAGCCGTCGTTGGCGGCATCGAGTGCGGAGTGCTCGGTGAGTTGCAGAACGCCGATGGTGTAGTCGGAACCGGCGGCAGCAGAGCCGGAACCAGAGTTGCCGCCGCATCCGGCGAGCGGGGCGAGCGCGAGCAGACCGGCGGAGACCAGAAGGCTCCTGCGGCTGATGGTGATGTCCTTCATATCATTACCCCCAGTATAAAAATGGCTGGAAACACTGCACTGGGACAAAGTGCAAGTGGAACTATAGTAGCGCTGATGTCCATTTTTACAACAGCCTGGCGGGTTTTTTAATACAGAATCGGATGGGCGGTACGGGTAGTCGAATGGGCGGCGGAGGGTCTTATGCGGCGGAGGAGGCATCGTCCTCGTCCAGGGCGGCGAAGAGCTTCTTGCCGTCGAGGAGACGTGTGGTGACGTTTCTCATTCGGCCGATCTCTACGGTACGCAACGTGTCATCGGCGCCTCGCGCGTCATAGACCGTTCCCAGCAAATACGAGATGCCGTCTCGTTGCTTGATGGCAAAGGGACGGAGTGTCATCCGTGCCACTTCGACCTCTCCGCGTGCCGTGACACTCGAAATATCAAAACTCACCGTGGTTCCGTGGTCGATGGCCTGCTCGATGAGCTCGCAGGCATCGATGCGCTTGACGGGCGTGCGTGTGGCCTTGGTGGATTTGCCGCCTGCGCTTGGAGCAGGCTCGGGTGCATCGAGGTAGCCGCGAACGTCGGCACTCGCCATGGCGACCAGGTGCTGCGCCATGCTTTTTCGAATGGCGATGGGCGTAGAGCGGTTGCGCATGACCATGCCGTGGAGTCGGATGATCTCTTCGTCGGTGAGCGGACGGGTCAAGAGCCGATACCCCACGCCGCGCTTGTACTCAATTTCGTATCCGGCATGGCGAAGTGCGGAGATGGCGGTGTAGATGCTGCGCCGCGCCGCCGAGATGGGCATGCGGGCGGGGTCGTCGGGATGGGCGAGGCGCCGGATCAACTCATCGGAAAGCATGGCCTTGTCCTCACCGGTGTTTTCGCTTAATAGTTGCAGGATGCGAACGGCGCGATAGGCTGCCATCGAGGCGGCGCCCCTCGTCGTGGTCTCGTAAGTTTCAACAGCGGTTTCGGTCATGGCGCCCACGTCCTTTCCGTTTTGGGTGGCGACGGTATGGAGCCTAGGACGCGGGGCTTTCCCAGGGGTGCAGGACGCCCTGGGCGGTCGGTAGCCGTCGGCAAGCGGCGGGTCGAGTTTTCAACAGCCCTGCCCAACTGACCAAAAACTTGCCAAAAGCTTGACGGATGCTGTTGAAAAAAGCGCCCCTCGGCTTGCCGAGAGGCGCTGGCGTGATGCGCTGGAACGCGTTTGGTGGCGCTGTGGCGATTAGAAGTCGGCGTTGCCCACGGTGCGCGGGTGCGGCAGGACGTCGCGAATGTTGCCCACGCCGGTCAGATACATGACCAAGCGCTCGAAGCCCAGACCGTAGCCGGCGTGCTTGCAGGAACCGTAGCGGCGCAGGTCAAGGTAGTACTTGTACTGCTCGGGATTCATGCCCAGGTCCTTGATGCGGGCCTCGAGCAGATCCAGGCGCTCCTCGCGCTGGGAGCCGCCGATAATCTCGCCGATACCGGGAACCAGGCAGTCGGCGGCGGCGACGGTCTTGCCGTCCTCGTTCATGCGCATGTAGAAGGCCTTGATCTCGGCCGGGTAGTCGGTCACGAAGGTCGGGCGCTTAAAGTGCTCCTCGGTCAGGAAGCGCTCGTGCTCGGTCTGCAGGTCGATGCCCCAGCTCACGGGGTAGTCAAACTTGTGACCGGCGGCGACGGCCTGCTCCAGGATTTCGACGGCCTCGGTGTAGGTAACGCGGGCAAAGTCGGAGTTTGCCACATGGTCCAGGCGCTCGATCAGGCCCTTGTCCACAAACTTGTTGAGCATGTTGAGCTCGTCGGGGCAGGTGGCCATAACGTCCTTAAGGACGTACTTGAGCATGGCCTCGGCGTTATCCATGTAGTCGTTCAGGTCGGCAAAGGCCATCTCGGGCTCGATCATCCAAAACTCGGCGGCGTGGCGCGTGGTGTTGGAGTTTTCGGCGCGGAAGGTGGGGCCAAAGGTGTACACGTCGCCAAAGGCCATGGCAAAGTTCTCGGCATTGAGCTGACCGGATACGGTAAGGCTCGCGTGCTTGCCAAAGAAGTCCTGGCTCCAGTCGACCTCGCCGGACTCGGTGAGGGGCGGGTTTTTGGGGTCAAGCGTGGTCACGCGGAACATCTCGCCGGCACCCTCGCAGTCGCTCGTGGTGATGATGGGGGTGTTGACGTAGACAAAGCCTTGCTCCTGGAAGAAGCGGTGGATGGCGGCAGCCGCGACAGAGCGGATGCGGAACACGGCGCGGAACAGGTTAGTGCGCGGGCGCAGGTGCTGCTGGGTGCGCAGGAACTCGACGGTTGCGCGCTTCTTCTGCAGCGGGTAATCCGGGGCGCTGACGCCCTCGACCTCGATGGAGGTGGCAGAAAGCTCGAAAGGCTGGGGTGCATCGGGGGTCAGCTTGACGGTGCCGGTGCAAATGAGTGCGGCCGAGACGTTTTGATGGGCGATCTCGTCGTAGTTGTCGAGTGCCTCGCGGTTCATGACGACTTGCAGGTCGCGGAAGCAGCTGCCGTCGTTGAGCGTGACAAAGCCAAAGTTCTTCATGTCGCGGACGGACTTGACCCAGCCGGCGACGGTGACGGTCTGGCCGCCGAGCGACTCGGCATCGGCATAGAGCTGCGCGATTTTGGTGCGGTTCACGTATCCTCCCATAACGGTTGAATGATAGTTATCCATACAGTTCGATATTCTAGCAGCTCGGCTCATTTGGGCTATACAGATAAGGCATTGGCGGGATGGTTTTTCAAACGAAAAGCGCCCGCGGCCAAATGGTCGCGGGCGCCTGACGAGGTGCCTTTTGGCTGTGTGGCGCGGGGCCTGGCTACTTGGTCTTGGCAACCAGCAGCGGATCGCCAAGCTTGACGAGCGGATTGCCGCCGATAAGCGTGCCAGACTCGCCGACGTGGTCGATGCTCTTGAGGCGGTCGAGCTCAGAGATGATGACGGTCACAATGTCCTCGTGACCGGCGGCCTTGATAGCGTCGCGGTCGAAGCTGATGAGCGGCTGGCCGGCCTTGACCGTGTCGCCCATCTCGACAAAGCGGGCAAAACCCTTGCCGTTCATTTCCACGGTGCCCAGGCCAACATGGATGAACACGCGAAGACCGTCCTCGGTGATCATGCCGATGGAGTGGTTGGTGACGGTGGTGGCGCCGATACGGCCGTTAGCGGGGGCGTAAATGGTGCCGGTAATGGGCTCGATGCCGTAGCCCTGGCCGAGCATGCCCGAGGCGATGGTCTCGTCGGGAACCTCACTCAGATTGACGAGCACGCCGTTGACAGGAGCGTAGATGACGCCTTCGCGGGTGGCGAAGCTTGCTGCGGGCGGAACGGACGCCTCGCCCGACGAAGTGAACGTGGACTTGAGCGAATCGAGCAGACCCATAGATGCCTCCAACGTATCAGGCGCGCATGTTGCACGCGTGTGGTTTGCCGGAAACGTTTCGTACGTGTTTCCCAGCACGGTCAGCGCTCCTATTTTACGCTGTCCAACGATACCTCTGAACAGCGATTTTGTGATATATCAGTTGAAGGCCAACTTATTGCGGGGGTGTTTCTGCGCCGCGGGCTCAAGTGGGGTACGCTAAGGTGCGAAAAACGAGTGCGCACGAATCGCACGGAGGGAGCACCTATGATTATTGAGAACCATGCGCTGTGGGGCGAGGAGCCGACCGAGGATTATCCGGCGACGTTTACGTATCTGGGTGCCGAGCCGCTGCCCGACAAGCCCAATGGCCGCCGCCCCGCGGTGATCATCTGCGGCGGAGGCGGGTTTACGCATATCGCTCCGCACGAGCAGGACCCGGTGGCGTTTGCGTTTTTGGACCGCGGCTACCAGGCCTTTGTGCTCAACTATGTGACGAGCGCCACGGGCGACGTGAGCTTTCCGCACCCGCAGGCGGACCTCGCCAAGATGGTCGCTACCGTGCGCGCCAACGCCGACGAGTGGCATGTCGATCCCAAGCGCGTGTGCATCGTGGGTTTCTCGGCGGGCGGCATGATCTGCGCCTCGTTGGCAACGCAGTGGAAGACCGGACCTTTCGCGGGCCTTGCCGGGGCTCGTCCGGAGGATATTCGTCCCGACGCCGTGGTGCTGGGCTATCCGTTGCTCGACCTTGCCTATGTGCGCGATATGCAGACGCGTGACCCGCGCATCGACCTGCGCGTGCCCAAGACGGGTGGCAAGACAGGGCGCGATTTGCTCAACGACTATCTGTCGATGGTGACGGGCGGCGAGGCGACCGATGAGCACCTGGCCGACATTTGCCCTACCACGCACGTTTCGCGCCAGATGCCCCCGACCTTTGTGTGGGGCGTTTCGGACGACAAGACGGCGCCGGTCGCGCAGGTCTACCCGTTTGCGCAGCGCATGGCCGAGGAGGGCGTTGCATGCGAGATGCACGTCTTTGACCAGGGCGGTCACGGCCTTTCGCTCGGCAACGCCAACACCGCGGTCGACAACGAGGACAAGCAGGTGGCGGTCCGTCCTTGGATTCGCCTAGCCTTCCGCTTCCTGGAGCGCCACGGCTTCTAGTTACGCGGTTTTACCAAACCGCGTAACAGCTCGACGCTGCAAACCCGCCAGAGCGGCAATCTGCCTTTCAACTGAGGCGGCATGACCAGAAAGTCAATGCCGCCTCGCTTCGCGTCACCTTGCTCGCTCTGGCGGGCTTTTGCTGTCGGCGTCAAAATATCGGTGTTGTCTTGGCTGCCAAAAGAATGACCCCTCGGGGACGGAGGAAAACGGATCAGTTTGGGCGGTGCTGGCGCCAAGGTTTAAGACCGACGTTGTCTCTTGTTGCTTTCCTACCAGACAGTGAACTGGGCGTTTTCCGTGTTCCAATGGACATCGCGAACGTAGTCGCGCACGCCCGTCGCATCTCGTGCTTCGAACAACTCAAGAATATGAGCATGTTCGTTGTTGGCTTTATTGAGCAGCTTACACGCCGTCTCCTGGTCAACAGTCTCGTAATCGCGCTTGATAAAGCAACGCTCGAGCTGCGAGATCATATCGCGCAGACGGTCGTTGCCACAGCGGTTGAAGTACGTAAGGTGAAAGTCTCGCTGAATGTCGTCATACTTACGGATGAGACCGCCTTGGATCGCGAGGTCCATGGAGCCGACGAGAAATTTCAGCTGCGTAATATCGTCGTCAGTTAGATTCGAACAGGCGAGATATGCGGCCTGCCCGTCGAGCGGCCCCATAATCTCAAAGACTTCAACGGCGTTTTGCTGATCGAACCCACGGACGCGGAATCCGCGGCGGGGGAGATTGTCCAGGTAGCCATCGCTTGCCAGCTGGATGAGCGCCTCGCGGACCGGCGTGCGCGACACGCCCATGGCATCGCAGATCGCTTGCTCGCTCAGCCGGTCGCCGGCGGACAACTCGCCGGCGTCAATACGGCTCGAAATATAGTCGTATACGTGGTCCTTCAGGGGCCTTCTGAGCGTTTCCATGAGCTTGTGTTCCTTAACGGTATATTTCTAAAATTAAATACGTTTCGCTTGAATAGCTCAGTCGAATTATAGAACGACCAGCTAAATCGTGCTACTTTGCGCCGATAAGCAGGAATACGCTTACCGAGGATTATCTACCGTTCGGGATTGTATACAATATACAAAACAGCAAAGACACCCTAAGATAAAGCCATCGGAAGGAAGGCGGACGCAAGGAAGTCCGCTCAGTACTATGAGATCCAAGGAGGATCATCATGACCAAGTTCAGCCACGTCATCATCCGTCGTCCCGGCAAGTCCCTGAGCAATGGCATCACGAGCGCTCCCGAGCTTGGCCAGCCCATCTACGAGCGCGCTATCGAGGAGCATTACGATTACGAGCACGCACTCGAGCAGTGCGGCGTTGACGTGTCGGTGCTGCCGGCACTCGAGCAGTATCCCGACAGCTGCTTCGTCGAAGATCCGGCCGTTATCACTCGCTGCGGCGCCATCATTACCAACCCCGGCGCCGATAGCCGCAACGGCGAGAAGGACGAGATTGAGCCGGCCGTCCGTCGCTTCTTTGACGACGAGCATGTCAAGCACATCGTTTCTCCGGGCACGCTTGACGGCGGCGACGTCATGATGGTCGGTGACCATTTCTACGTCGGTCGCTCCGCTCGTACCAACGAAGAGGGCATTCGCCAGTTCTGCGAGATTCTCGAGGGCTGGGGCCTCGAGGGTTCTGAGGTTCCGCTGGAGGAGGTCCTGCACCTCAAGACGGGCGTCAACTACATCGAGGACAACAACATGCTCGTCTCTGGTGAGTTCATCGATAAGCCCGACTTTGCCCAGTACAACAAGATCGTCGTGCCCGAGGACGAGGCGTACGGCGCAAACTGCATCTGGGTCAACGGTACGGTCATCGTTGCCGAGGGCTATCCGACTGTGCTCAAGGCCGTGCAGGATCTGGGCTACAAGACACTCGTCGTTGACACCTCCGAGTATCGCAAGGTCGACGGCGGCCTTTCTTGCCTGTCGCTGCGCTTCTAACGCGATAGCTGTAACAGTCTGATGATCGCTTGACCGATGGCCCGGCACCCGATTCGGGACGTCCGGGCCATCTTTCGTTCGATCACATGATGAAGGGGGTGCACATACAATGGCCTCTAAAGCTCAAAATGAAGAGATTATCGACCCTAATGGCCTCGATCTCTTTCGTCTGACCATGATGGTTATTACCGCCAGTATTTGTGGCGGCATTTTTTCGCTTGCCGGCGATATGGCAGCAGGCGGGGCAAATACCGGTGCGGTTATCGTCTCGTGGGGAATTTGCTTTATTGGCGTCTTTGCGCTGATGATGGTGTTCAACGGTTTGTCTCAGGCCCGTCCCGACCTGACCGGCGGCATCTATGCATACGCTGCGGCCGGTTTTGGCGATTACATTGGATTCAACTCCGCTTGGGGCTACTGGATCAGCGCATGTCTTTCCAACGTGAGCTTTGCGCTCTTGCTGTTTAGCGCGCTGGGCTATTTCTTCCCCGCGTTTGGCGCGGGTAACAACCTGCTTTCTATCGTCTGCGCCAGCGTGTTTTTGTGGTTCCTTACCGCCCTTGTGCTTCGTGGCGTTAAGGAGGCTGCGGGCATTAACACAATCGTCACGTTGGCGAAGCTGGTGCCGTTGGGGCTCTTTGTGCTGAGTATCGTGCTCCTGGGTAAGTTCAACGTCGATATCTTTATGGACAACTTCTGGGGAGAGCCGGCTGGTCCTGGCTTTGGCGAGCAGGTTGTCTCGACCATGATTGCCCTTGTCTGGGTCTTCACGGGCATCGAGGGCGCTGTCGTTATCTCGGGCCGTGCTAAGTACGTGCGTGACGTCGGCCGCTCGACGGCGCTCGGATTTGCGGCTGTATTCACGCTGTATCTGATCATCTCGATGCTGTCGCTCGGCATTATGCCGCGCGAGGAGATGGCACAGCTTGCAACGCCCTCCATGGCGGGAATTCTCGAGTGCGCAATCGGTCCGGTTGGTGCTGCCATCGTAAACCTTGGCGTTATCCTTTCGTTGGTCGGCGCGCTGCTGGGCTATGTCATCATTGCGTCCGAGACGCCGTTCGAGGCGGCGCGCCAGGGATCCTTCCCTCTGGCGTTTGCCAAGACGAACAAGCACGACGCCCCGGTGGTAACGGTTCTCGTGAGCTCCGGCATTACGCAGCTCTTCTTGATCGTGTCGTATGTGGCGGCGAGCACCTACCAGTTCTTCTATAGCTGCGCAGTCAACACGATTCTGGTTCCGTATGTCTGCTCGGCTGCCTATTACATGGTGATTGGTTGGAAGAAGGAGCATTTGGACGGACCGCATGCGCCAAGCGTCGGCAAGGCGCGATTCTTCGGCACGCTCGGCTTCATTTACACATTGTTCCTTGTGTGGTCGACGGGCCTCCAGGGCGTCATGATCACGACGATCCTTTTTGCTCCGGCCATTCCCGTTTATATGCTGGGCGAGCGAGGTCGCGGTAAGCCGGTACTTCCGCACCTGCACGACAAGCTGATCGCAGCGGTGGTCATTGTCGTGGCGGTCATCTCGCTGTATCTGCACTTTGCCGGCATTGCGCCGATAGTCTAAGACTGCGGCAAGCTTCATCGCTTGGTAAGCCGACGGAGGCGTCGCGTGCCGGTGCCGTTCGGTAATCCATAACTGACGTGGGCCTCTGTAACGTGCCTTTGTGAGCGCCCACCAAGCCCGCGCAGGTGACATTTGTTGCCAGCGCGGGCTTTTGCTGTTGCGGCGAAATAGTTCCTGTTTTTGCTGGTTAAAGCATCAAACAGGAACTATTCCACCGCAACTTGTTTTGATTCGCTGGGGGACGGAGGAAGCGGCGATCCGGAATCCACCTGCACAGTCGCTCCGCATCCCGTCCGTTGGCGCAAGTGGTGCCAAATGCAATCTGCCCCTCCTTGCACGCTTGTCCTCCTTGCAGCAATCTGTTGGTTGAACGTTGTTATGTGCTTGCAGTTTCTGGGCAAGCCGTCTCGCAGCAAAGTAGACTAGATGGCCATTTCAAAAAGCCTACTCAGAGGAGGAACCATGCTTGAGGGTACGTATGTGGTTTCGGCCCAGACGCCGGTGGGGAGTAGACGCGGCGAGGTGACGTTTTCACATGGGGTGAACGGCGCGCTCAGGGCAGTACTAAACGTCAGGGGTCTCAATATTGCTCTCTCGAGTGCCCGTGCTGAGGGCGATTTCTTTGAGCTCTTGGGTACTATCTCCCACGTCTTGATGGGCAAGGCGCCCTTTACATGCACGGGGTCGGTCGAGGGTGATCGACTCACTGCTACCGCGCGGTCGGGTTCCGTTTCGATCTCGCTGAGCGGTATGCGTAAAGAGCCTTCGGGGCGCACCGCATAAAGTTTGCGCAGGTAAACATCGGTATTTGACTTTATAAAATAGTTCAGAGCGCTATCATTTGTCGTTACGAGTTGGTTAACCCCGGTAAACGGTTAACCGCGTCTAACGAAAGGATGAGCGCGTGAAGCTCGATACACTCGAGATTGGAAAGGACGCCGTTGTCGCATCGGTGACATCCGACGACCAGGCGCTCCGTCAGCATATTTTGGACATGGGCCTGACGCCGGGCACCGAAGTCACCATGATGAAGTACGCCCCCATGGGCGACCCGCTCGAGATTCGCCTGCGTGGCTACGAGTTGACGCTGCGCAAGGACGATGCCGCTCGCATCGAGCTCGTGGGTATTCACGACACCGATACGGGTCCGCGCGCTAACGCCGCAATCGGCACGACGGAGCATCCGGCCCTGGGCGAGGGGACGTATTCGCCCCGTGCGGCAAAGACGGCCGTGCCCGAGGGCGCGCCGCTGCACTTTGCCCTCGCTGGCAACCAAAACTGCGGCAAGACCACGTTATTCAACCAGCTGACGGGCTCCAACCAGCACGTCGGTAACTTTCCCGGCGTGACTGTCGACCGCAAAGATGGCACCATCCGTAACCATCCCGAGGCGAGCGTTACCGACCTGCCTGGCATTTACTCCCTGTCGCCGTACACAGGCGAAGAGGTCGTGAGCCGTCAGTTCATCCTCGACGAGCGCCCGGACGCCATCATCGACATCATTGACGCCACCAACATTGAGCGTAACCTGTACCTGACACTGCAGCTCATGGAGCTTGACCGTCCCATGGTCATCGCGCTCAACATGATGGACGAGGTGACCGCCAACGGCGGCGCCGTAGACGTCAACTTGCTCGAGAGCCTGATGGGCGTGCCTGTTGTCCCCATTAGCGCTGCCCGCAACGAGGGCATCGGCGAGCTGGTGGACCACGCCCTGCACGTGGCACGGTTCCGCGAGCGTCCTGGTCGCCTGGACTTTTGCGCGCCCGACGGTCCGGACGGCGGTGCGCTGCATCGCTGCATCCACGGTATTGCTAACCTGATCGAGGACCATGCCGTGACGGCGCACATCCCGGTGCGCTTTGCGGCGACTAAGCTGGTCGAGGGCGATGAGCTGGTAACCGAGGCGCTTCACCTGGATCGCAATGAGCTCGACGCTATCGAGCACATCATTACCCAGATGGAGGGCGAGGCCGGCACCGACCGCCTATCTGCGTTGGCCGATATGCGTTTTAGCTTTATCGGCGACGTGTGCGGGCGTTGCGTCGTCAAGCCGCACGAAAGCCGCGAGCACGTGCGCTCCGTCAAGATTGACCGCATCCTGACAGGTCGTTACACAGCCATTCCGGCGTTTCTGGTGATCATGGGCCTCGTCTTTTGGCTGACGTTTGGCGTGATCGGCGCGGCGTTGCAGGGACTCATGGAGGACGGTATCGCTGCCATCATCGCCTCGGCCGATGCGGGCCTCAAGGCGTTCGGAACCAACGACGTGGTGCGCTCGCTGGCTGTCGACGGCGTGCTTACGGGCGTGGGTAGCGTGCTGACCTTCCTGCCGATTATCGTCGTGCTCTTCTTGTTCCTCTCCATTCTGGAAGACTCCGGATACATGGCACGCGTGGCCTTTGTCATGGATAAGGTGCTGCGTCGCTTTGGCCTGTCGGGCCGCAGCTTTGTGCCCATGCTCGTCGGTTTTGGCTGCACCGTGCCGGCTATCATGTCGACCCGTACGCTCCCATCCGAGCACGACCGCAAGATGACGGTCATGCTCACACCGTTCATGAGCTGCTCGGCCAAGCTGCCGGTTTACGGCTTGCTGTGCGGGGCGTTTTTCCCACAGGCGACGGTTCCCGCCATGGTCTCGCTCTATCTGATTGGTATTGCGGTTGGTTGCATTGCGGCTCTGGTGCTCAACCGTACGGCATTTAAGGGCGACCCGGTGCCGTTTATCATGGAGCTCCCCAATTACCGCCTGCCGAGCGTCAAGACGACGGTGACGCTGGCATGGGATAAGGCCAAGGACTTTATTACCAAGGCCTTTACCATTATCTTTGCCGCTACGGTGGTCATCTGGTTCCTGCAGACGTTCGATATCCGCTTTAACGTGGTCGCCGACCAGTCGCAAAGCCTGCTTGCCGGTCTGGGTAGCATCATCGCGCCGGTGTTGGCCCCGCTCGGTTTTGGCGACTGGCGCGCCTCGACGGCACTCGTCACGGGACTTATTGCCAAGGAGAGCGTCATCTCGACGCTCACGGTGCTTTTGGGCGCAACCTCTCCCGCGGCACTGTCAGCCATGTTTTCGCCGTTTACCGCCTACGTGTTCTTGGTCTTTACGCTGCTGTACCCGCCTTGCGTGGCGTCCATCGGCGCCGTCAAGAGCGAGTTGGGCGCGCGCTATGCCGTGGCCGTATTCGCGTTTCAGGTGACGGTCGCCTGGATCGTGGCGTTTGTCGTGCATTCGGCGGGCATATTGCTGGGGTTGGCTTAGGGGCGCGTTGATGCTCCGCGCTTTTGGGCGAGCAACAATTCAATAAATATGAGCCAAAATACCGGTAATTGTCGGCCTGCGGGGACTGTCCTACGCTGCAGGTTGCCGTTCGCTGCCTATTTGCTGCCGTTTACGGATTCGTAAATACTTGCAATCGTCGGTCGATTTAACCGCATTACGCGATGCCGATGCGCATTTTGTGTGCCCCTTTCTACAATCACTTTGTGTCTATTGCCGAACATGTCTTCCGTTTCGCCTGTGTGGGGACGTGGGGTGCAATAGTCGTTTGTAGAGGCTCATTGAGGAGGGAATTGATGAAAGAAAAATTCCAATCGTTCGGAAAGGCAATGCTCGTTCCGATTACGCTCATTGCCATTTCCGGTCTCTTTTTGGGTATCGGTAGCGTTTTTACGACCGAACTGACCCTTGTGTCCCTTGGCGTTAATTGGGACTGGTATGCCGCTTCGCCGCTCTTTACGTTCTTCTCGGTATTTAAGGGTCTCGGCGAGGTAATCATTGGAAACCTCGGTGTTTTGTTTGCCGTCGGCTGCGCCTTCTCCTTGTCTCGCAAAGAGAAGGGCTGGGCTGCCTTTTCTGCCCTTGTCTGCTATCTCACCATGCTCAAGACGGTTGAGATTCTGCTTGGAGCAGCTGGCTTGGCTGCCGACAATACAACGGTGGAAGCTCTTCAGAAGGTCGGCCTTACGTCCATTCAGGCGAGTGAGCAGTCCGCACTCTACACTACCTCGCTCGGCTTTTTTGGCTACAGCTCTGGTGTCTTTGGCGGCATTATCGTGGGCTGCCTGGTCGCCTGGATCACCGGCCGTTTTTACAAGACCAAGCTTCCAACGGCGTTGGCGTTTTTTGCGGGCAGTCGAACGGTCCCCATTGTATCGCTGGTCGCCGGTGGCATCCTGGGCGGCATCATGTACTTCGTCTGGCCCGTCATCGGTGGATGCTTTTCGGGTATTGCGACGTTCGTGAAAGGCTCCGGTCTGGTCGGTACGTTTGTCTATCGCTGGGTGCTCGAGAGCCTTGTGCCGTTTGGCTTGCATCCGCTGCTCGAGACGCCCATGTATTGGACTGAGCTTGGCGGCTCCATGGTCGTCGATGGAACGCGCGTGGTGGGCAATAGCGCCATTCAGCTTGCACAGCTCGCTTCTCCCAGCAGCGACAAGCTCTTGGTTAGGGCCTTCATGGCTGGCTATGGCATTAACGATTACGCGTTGTTCCCAGGCATCGCCCTTGCTATGTGGTCTTGTGCCAAGCCCCAGAACCGCAAGAAGGTTGCTGGCCTTTTAATCCCCACAGTGATTTCGACTGTTTTCTTTGGCGTTACGGAGCCCATTCTCTTTACGTTCCTGTTTGCCGCCCCCTGGCTCTACTTTGGCGTTTACGCTCCGCTTTCCGGACTGGGTGAAGTTCTCTCGGAGGCAATGGGCGTTTCGGTGTACCAGGGAAATATCAAGGACCTGATCCCATTCTTATTCCGCCCCGAGAAGCTTAATCTGCTTCCGTACCTTATTCTGCTCCCCGCCTTTTTCCTGGCAGCTTTCTTCCTCTTCCGGTTCTTTATTACTAAGTTCGATATCAAGACGCCCGGTCGAGATGATGGTGACGATATTGAGCTGATCAACAGCAGAGCCGAGTTCGAGGCAAAGGCCGCTGAGGCAAAGGGCGAGTCTGGTAGCACTTCCGAGAAGGCAGTCCAGGGCCGTGCGACCAAGGACAGCGCGCTTGCTGTTGGCATTGTCGAAGCGCTTGGTGGAGCCGACAACATTGATGATCTTGACAACTGCATCTCACGTCTTCGTGTGATTGTCAAGGATGGTTCTAAGGTTGCAGATGACGAGGTGTTCACCAAGAAACTTGAAGCTATGGGCGTTATCCGCCTGAGCGACAAGGCGATCCAGGTCATTTACGGTCCTCGTGTCGGCGAAGTCGCTTCTGAGGTACACGAAGTTCTCGGTGACGAGTAAAACGCGCAAGTGGTTTGCAATTGCATAGCGCAATTCCAGGGCTTGGCTTCCTATCGCATGTTTTAGGGGGCCAAGCCTTCTTGTTTTAGATTGTCAAGGCAGATGCTCAATAGTTCTTCGAATGCGAGAATACAACTTCCAGTAAAGCAGTTAGGCTTAACGTTCTTAAGATCCATTGGGTGATCGTCATGTATCGTAAAGATCGCGTCTGCCGTCTTGGCGAGCTCGCTGTCTTCACTGCCGGTAAACGCGAGAGTCGTAATGCCCGCGTCGTGGCATGCCCTTGCGGTTTCTAGGATGGCTTCTGTCTGGCCCGATTTGGATATGAGCATCATGCAGCTGAGCGTATTTCGGTTGGATTCGACAAACTGATCGGTTTCTAGGAAGTCCTGTATGACGGCCAAAAAGCCAAGTCCAACGAGCTTGGTCGCCATGTACTGCGCAACGATGCGTGAGAAGCCCTCTCCGTTTACTCCGATCATTCTGTTGCGATGCAGGGCGGCGATGAATACGTCTACATCTCCGGTGTGGCATACGAAGTGGACGCCGCTGTCTTTGAGTGATTGATTCATTTCGCGGGAGACATGCTGAAGGTGCTTGAGATCGTACATCATTTCGCGGTAGCCACGGTAGCCGAGCTTTTTCGAAAGCCTGATGACTGTCGTCATGCTGGTAAAGCATGCCATGGCGACGGGTTTTATGCCAATATCATCGAGGGTGTCGATATTGTTGAGTAGGTATTCGAGTACGCTTTGCTCGGTTTCGGATAGCTTTGCGGCTGAGTAGAGCTTAGAAATCTGCTTTTTATCAACCATCGGTGCTCCCTTCCCGCCGGTCGTGTGCGGCCGCTTCCGTTGCGTAAATAATAACTCCTTGGGGAATTCCTTTCCCGCCTTGCAGCCGGGGCGGGAAGCGGCCCTCCATGCTGGATACAATATCCATACACAGGCGAACCATGCAATATTGAATGTGCTAATTGGGGGTTTCGATATGAAGCTTACGGTCATAGGGGGCGGTGGCGTCCGCTCCATGTTTTTGGCAAAGAGCATAGCCCAGCAGGCGTCATCGCTTGGAATCGACGAACTTGTGTTTATGGACAATGATCCTGAGAAGCTACGCATCTACGGTGGCCTCGCCGCCCATGTCTCGGGCATGCTTTGCCCCGCGCTTAATTTTTCGCTGACGGGCGATGCAGTCGAGGCCGTTAAGGACGCCGATTACGTGATCACGACGATTCGCGTCGGAGGGGACCATATGCGCGTTCGCGACGAGCGCATTGCTCTTTCACGTGGGGTTCTTGGCCAAGAGACGACTGGCGCAGCCGGCGTGTCTTTTGCCATGCGCTCCGTCCCTGCGCTTGCTTCGTATTGCGAGTTAATCAAGAAGTATGCAAAGCCGGACGTCAAGGTGTTTAACTTTACTAATCCCGCTGGCGTCGTATCTCAGGCCCTACGCGATATGGGCTATGATTTTACTTATGGCATTTGCGATGCCCCCTCGGGCATGTTGCATCAGTTTGCCGAGTATAAAGGCGTTGATCCCGCATCGGTTCAGGGCGAGTGCTATGGACTCAACCACCTCTCGTTCTTCCGCAATGTGACGGTTGACGGCGAGGACATCATGCCCGACTTGATCCACGACGACGGGGCATATGCTCATACAGATCTTAGGTTCTTCGAGAAGGACCTCGTCCTAAATCGCGGATGCGTGCCAAATGAGTACCTATACTATTTCTACTATCGCGAGCGCGCCGTTGCCAACGTTCTCTCTTCGCCCCAGACGCGCGGCGAACTAATCGAAGAAATTAATCGAGAAATGACGAGCGAGCTTGCATCTATCGATATTGAGAACGACTTCGAAAAAGGCCTCGCTTGCTTTGAGAAGTGGTACGGAATGCGCGAAAACAACTACATGGCGGCCGAGACAGGTATTCGTCGCGACAAGCCGTGGACGTTTGACGTGTACGGCAAAGATGCTGGCGGATACGCAGGTGTCGCGCTCCGTTTCATGGATATTGCTCGCTCTGGCAAGACGCAGCAGATGATCCTGTGCACACCCAACAATGGCGCCATCCCCGGCCTTCTCGATACAGATGTCATTGAGTCAACGTGCGATATCTCCACCGATGGCTGCGTGCCGCATCGCGTCGAAGCCGATTCTGTGCCCGCGGGAAACCTCGAATTGATTCGTCGCGTCAAGTACTACGAGCGCACCGTGGCGCGTGGCATCGTTAACCGATCGAAGCACGACATTGTCGAGAGCCTCGCGATGCACCCGCTCGTTAATTCGTACTCCTTGGCGAAAGATATCGCCGCGCAGTACTTTGAGCTTAACCGCGACTACATCGACGGCTGGACAGACTAGTCTGGACGTTAAAACTAGAAATTATGGATGGGCGGACTGGCGTTTATATTGGCGCCCGTTCGCCCTGCCTAGTAAGAAAACGGGTATAGAGTGAACTTGCGAGAGAACTTCAATGTCTTTCTGGAATCGGGCGATCGAGCGAAGGGATGCCGGAGTGGCTGCACGATGGCGTTATATATCCCCTTGTTTGTTATGAGCGCGCTTCAAATTGGTGTATCAAACGTTGCAACTGAGCTCGCCTATATCAATCCGTCCATTACGCTTATTTGCACTGTGGTCGCAGCCTTTTTAAACCTGCTTCTATCGAATGCGGCTTTTTCATTATTTGCTGTCGACCGATCCAAAGAGACGGTGCAACCGGCTCGAACCCTTCCGGTTTATCTCTTGGCCTCGACGGTTCCCCTCCAGATTTCTGGGGCGCTGCAACTTTATTTGGTTCACTTGATTTTATCGGCAATTGTAGTCTTTGCTTCGCTTACGAGCAGCCAGCTCGGGGTGTTGTGCTCGCTTGTGGTGACGGTAATCGTGACGCTTCTTTCCGCGTCGTTCGTATTCGTGTTGATTGAAGATGCAGACGTGGGGCAGAGGGGGCTACGGGGCATTCGGTTTGCACCACGCTACATCATGCGTTCGTTCACGGTGCTTCGTTCCTCCTGGAGAGAAATCGCGCGTCCCGCAATGCTGCTGGTGGCATGGAACCTGGTTGCAAGTTGCGCTATCCAGGTTCTTGTTGGATGGGTAGTTTCGAGCGTGGCGCTGCCGCCGGTACTTTCAGTGACGGCGCTTGTACACGAGGGACTTTATTATGGGGCGTTTGCTTATATGCTGCTTTTGCTAGTTCATTGTGCGGTTGCGAGTTGGCTCGAAATTGACGTGCTCTTGGGGGTGTCCTTGTGCGTGTCCGAGCAGGCGCGATAGCCCGAAGATGAAGCCGCGTTTTCAACATTGAGTTCCTGCGTACCTTGCTTTCTAAGCAGAATTGGCGCGCCGTCCGTTAACGATCGTTTTCCAAGAATTCTTTTGTTGCTCATTTTACAGACTTCTCATTGCTATAATCGCCCACCGCCCACGACAATCGGAGAGGTTTTCCTATATGGCTCAAACAAAGCAAGATGGCATCTCACTCAAGCAGTGGCTCCCGCTTATCGGGCTCGCCTGTTGCGCGTTCGTATTCAACACGTCGGAGTTCATGCCCATCGGCCTGCTGACCGACATCGCCGCATCGTTTTCGCTCACCGAGGCCCAAGCTGGCATCATGATCTCGGTCTATGCCTGGGGCGTCATGCTGCTGTCGCTGCCGCTTATGGTGTTTGCCTCGCGCTTTGAGTTCAAGCGGATGCTGCTGGGCGTGCTTGCCGTGTTCTCGCTCGGCCAGTTCCTGTCCGCCTTGGCGCCGACCTATCCCATCTTAGTCTGCGCGCGCCTGGTGGTTGCCTGCGCACACGCCGTGTTCTGGTCGGTCGCCTCGATCATGGCCTCGCGTCTGGTCGACACCCGCCACGGAGCGCTCGCCATCAGCATGATCGCCACGGGCTCGTCCATCGCGCAGATCTTTGGCTTGCCGATCGGCCGCGCCATCGGGCTGGCCGTGGGCTGGCGCATGACGTTTGCCGCGGTCGGGGCCTTCTCTGCCGCTGCGGTGGTGTACCAGGCGGCAGTGTTCCCGGCCATGCCGGCGGGTGAGCGCTTTACCGTCAAACAGCTGCCCGAGCTGCTCAAGAACCCGTTCCTGATCGCGCTCTACGCGGTCACGGTCTTTATTGCGACCGGCTACTACGCGGGTTACAGCTATATCGAGCCCTTCCTGGCTCAGGTCGCGCATGTCGACGCGAGCGCTATCACCATGACGCTGACGGCGTTTGGCTGCTCCGGCCTGGTGGGCAGCTGGCTGTTTGGCCGTCTGTTCGACGGGCATCGCTTCCCCTTCTTGGCTATCACGCTTTCCGGCGTGGCAGTGGCCCTGCTGCTCATGGCCCCCGCGGCTTCGGCGCTCGTGGCGGTGCTTGCCGTCTGCGCGTTGTGGGGCTGCTGTGGTACGGCCTTTAACGTGGCTTTTCAGGCCGAGCTCATCAAGTACACGCCGGCGGACTCGTCGGCCGTCGCCATGTCGATTTTCTCGGGCCTGTTCAATCTGGGTATCGGCACGGGCACAGCGATCGGCGGCGCCGTGGTTTCGGGTCCCGGTATCGCCTGGATCGGCTTCGCGGGCGGGGCGATTGCCGTCGTGGGCGTCATCCTCGCCATTACGGTGCTGTTCCCGGCCATCCATCGCGCCAAGGTCGTTGCCTAACCACATCCCCTCATCAGTTGCGGTGGAATAGTTCCTGTTTAAGGCCTCTGAAGGCCCAAGCGGGAACTATTTCACCGCAACTTAGAAAGGGGCTGGGGTAGCTAATTTGGGACGGGGCCATTTTAGCTACCCCGCATCCGATGCAGGGGTAGCTAAAATAGCCCCGTCCCAAATTAGCTACCCTGCTGGGCATACAATGGATGTCGTTGTGTTGAGCTTACCGGGAGGTTGCTATGTGGGCATACGAGACGACGTTCTATCAGATCTATCCGCTGGGCTTTTGCGGAGCTCCGCGCGAAAACGCCGCCCCCGTTACCGAGGATGCGCTCACCCAGGCCGCCGATGCCACAGCTAGCCCCGATGCCCCCATCATGAAGATTGCCCAATGGGCCGGTTACCTGCAGGAACTCGGTATTGGCGCTGTGCTCATCAACCCGCCGCTCGAGTCTGATAGCCACGGTTACGACACACGCAGTCTGCGCCATATAGATCGTCGCCTGGGTGGGGACGCCGACTTTGCCGCCGTGTGCGAGACGCTGCATGCCCACGGCATCCGCGTGGTGCTCGACGCCGTCTTCAACCATGTGGGCCGCGGCTTTTGGGCCTTCCGCGATGTGCAGGAGCGCAAGTGGGACTCGCCCTACAAGGACTGGTTCCACATTAGCTTTGACGGCGATTCCTGCTATGGCGACGGCTTTTGGTACGAGGGCTGGGAGGGCCATTTTGAGCTTGTGAAGCTCAACCTGCAAAATCCCGCCGTGGTCGATTACCTGCTCGAGTCCGTGCGCCGTTGGGCCGAGGTCTTTGGCATCGACGGCCTGCGGCTGGACGTCGCCTATATGCTCGATCGCGATTTTATGCGCCGCCTGCATACTTTTACCCGTGGGCTCCAGCCCGACTTTGTGCTGATTGGTGAGACACTCCACGGCGACTACAACCAGATCGTCAACGACGAGATGCTTGACTCCTGCACCAACTACGAGTGCTACAAGGGCCTGTATTCCAGCTTTAACTCGGTCAACATGTTCGAGATTGCCCACTCACTGCATCGCCAGTTTGGCGGTGACCCGTGGTGCATTTATCGCGGCAAGCATCTGCTGTCGTTTGTCGACAACCACGATGTGCCGCGCCTGGCGAGCATCCTTACCGACAAGTCCTGTCTGCGCCCCGCTTATGGCATGCTCTTTGGCATGCCGGGCATCCCGTGCGTCTACTATGGCAGCGAGTGGGGGATTGCCGGCGAAAAGGGCGGCCCTGATGGCGATTGGACGCTGCGTCCTGCGCTCGACGAGCCCGCACCCAACGAGCTGACGGCCTTCATCAAGCAGCTTGCACGCCTGCGCTCGGCCGATGACGCGGCGGCCCGTGCTCTCAACTACGGCGCGTACCGTAACGTGGTGATCCAGAACAAGCAGCTACTGTTCGAGCGCACCTGCGACGACGCGACGGTGCTCGTGGCGGTCAATGCCGTGAACGAGACCTTCGCCTTTGGCGCTGGCGAGCTCAACGGGTCCTTCGTCGACCTGCTTGCCGACGGCGCGCCCACGGTCGAGCTGCCGGGTACCCTTGAGCTTGCGCCCTTCGAGGTGCGCTATCTGTTGAGGGCCTAGGCCATGGCTGCATCCGACGAGGGCTATCAACATATTGAGCATGGGTTTGAGCCTGTGTTTGACGAGCGCTCGCGCATTTTGGTGCTGGGGTCGTTTCCCTCGGTGCTCTCGCGTGCCAATGATTTTTATTACGGTAACCCCCAGAACCGCTTTTGGCGTGTGATGGCTGCGTGCCTCGGTGTGCCCGTGCCGCCCAACGAGGGCGACCCTTTGGCAGGCAGTGAGCCTGCGACGCTCGACGCCTCGATTGCCGCCAAGCGATCCATGCTGCTGAACGGCGGCGTGGCCCTGTGGGATGTGATTGAGAGCTGCGACATTAAGGGCTCGAGTGACGCCAGCATCAAAAACGTTGTGCCGGCGCATATCGAGCGCATTACCGGTGCAGCTCCTATTGAGCAGGTGATATGCAACGGTGGTACAGCTGGCCGGCTCTACAAACGCTATCTACAAGAGCGGGCGGGGCTACCCGCCATCGTGCTGCCGTCGACGAGTCCTGCCAACGCAGCGTGGCGTTTGGAGCGGCTTGTCGAGCGTTGGAGTGAAGCCGTTGACTGGGCAGCCTATTAATTTAGATTATTGATTGAGTGCGGGCGCCGAGGTGTTTCAGAACGCCTCGCCAGATCGGCACGGGCACGGCTGGCTCGGCGCAAACCATGCCGTCGGCGTCGACGTCCTCGGCATTACCACCACCAAGTCGCTGCGCATGCTTAACCGAACAGCCCATACGAACGGCGCCTACGAGCTTGTCCATCGCTTCCGAAAACGGTCGCCGCAAGAGTCCCATGCGCGGTGAGCGACGAAGCGCCGCGAAGCCGCTGCCGGTGCAGACGACAATGCCACCGCACCACGATAGCCCCCGACGCTCGCACGCTTCGCGCAGATGGCCAACGACCGTGTGCGCCCGCTCGGGACTCCCACAGCCGGCTTGAACAACAACATAGACGCGCGTTTCCGCACCCCCAAGGCAATCAAGCACCTGCTCTACGACGCTCATCGCCTCATCATCAAAGGCATCATCAACAGCGAGCACCATGCCATCGGCGGTATCGGCGCTATTCGCCTTCAAGTCGACCGGGCGGGGGAGCACGGTGCCGGAAAGCTGTGCATAGGCGGCGATAGCGTCCTGCAGGTCCCAGAGCAAAAACTCAAGATCGGCGCTATCGGAAATACTGATATACGCAATGGTCTGCAACGTTTTTGGCTTATCGCCGCGCACGGTCGTCTCCATGCCGCCTCCTTTCCGGTTGGTTTCCGTTTAGGTTACACCGTCTGGCGGCGCCTCGCCGCGCTATCCTAGTGCAACCCTTACGAAAGGAACGCCATGCGTCTGCCCATGAATACCTCGCTTGCCACGCTTAAGCCCTCCGGCATCCGTCGGATTAACGCGCTCGCTGCCCAGCACCCAGGATGCATTGCGCTCGCGCTCGGCGAGCCCGATTTTCCCACGCCCGATGTGATTAGCGCCGAGGTGACCGCCGCGCTGGGCCGCGGCGACACGCACTATCCGCCCAACAACGGTCGCCCCGCCCTGCGCGAGGCGCTGTCTGCCTACATGGGGGACGCGGGCCTTACGTTTTCGGCCGACGAGATCATCCTGACCGACGGCGCGACCGAGGCCCTGTCGGCAGCATTCATGGCTTTGCTCAACCCCGGCGACGAGGTTATCATCCCCACGCCGGCCTTTGGCCTGTACGAGAGCATCGTCGTGGCCAATCACGCCAAAGCGGTCTTTTTGGATACGGAGCCTGCGCAATTCCAGATTGACGAAGATACACTTCGTGCTTGCGTGACACCGGCGACCAAGGCTATCGTCATCTGCTCGCCCAACAATCCTACGGGCTGCATCCTCAACGCGGCATCGCTCGACGCTGTGGCGCGCGTGGCAGACCAGGCGGGCATCTATGTGGTCTGCGACGACGTGTACAACCGTCTGGTCTACGTGGATGGCTGCGAGCGCTTTGCCCAGCGCCACCCGGAGCTACGCGAGCAGACGGTGGTCATCGAGAGCTTCTCCAAACCCTGGGCTATGACCGGCTGGCGCTTGGGCTGGCTCGCAGCGGCAGGGCCCGTCATTGCCGAGATCGCAAAGGCCCACCAATACTTAGTATCGAGTGCCGTCTCCTTCGAGATGGACGCCGCAGCGCGAGCTCTGACCGTCGACCCAACCCCCATGCTCAAAGTCTACCGAGCTCGCCGTGAACGCGTGCTCGCAGCCTTAGACACCATGGGCCTCGACGTAGTGGAACCAGCCGGCGCCTTCTACACCTTCCCCAGCATCAAACAATTTGGCCTAACGAGCGAAGACTTCTGCATCAAAGCCATCAAAGAAGCAAACGTAGCCCTAGTCCCCGGAGACTGCTTCGGCACCGAAGGCCACATCCGCCTCAGCTACTGCGTCTCCGACGAAAACCTGGACGAAGGCCTAAATCGCCTGTCCAACTTCGTTTCAACCCTGTAGCCATCAGGGACGCAACGCATCAGCCTACCGACATAAGGGTTATGCGTGGGGCGCGTCACTCAACGGACGCGAGGATTCGCAGCAAAGTTACCGCAGCTCCGGTCCGAGGGGCCGGGTTGAGATTTTCGTAGATTCCGCACGAGCCGAAGAGCACTTAATGTGCTCTTCGTGCGAGCCCAGGACTTGACCGAGCGAAAATCTCTACCCGGCCCCTCGGACCGGAGCGTATGCAGGGTTTGTGTACGAATCCTCGTGTCCGTTGACCGACGCCGGGGTCCCCGCCATAATACTTTCGATTCACGCACGAATCCGCTGCCAGAGACAGCCGGCGCAAACGGGCATCGCCCGCGAGCTTAATGGGATATCCCGCCAGCCGAGGTGGTCGAGTAGATATGTCTTCTCGCCCCCGTCGCTCATGCAGCGCGGGGGCTTTCTTTTTGGACATGCCCCCGTCACGTCCTTGTGGCGGACCGTGCCCGGAAAGAATTCGAGGAGGTGTAATTCATGCCCCAGCAGTACAAAATCGACAAGGTTGCAGAGATCGAGTCCCGTATCGCCGAGAACGCCGGTCTGTTCGTCGTCAACTACAACGGTCTGACGGTTAAGCAGGCTCAGGAGCTGCGTCATCAGCTTCGCGAGTGCGGCGCCGAGATGAAGGTCTACAAGAACAACCTGGTCAAGATCGCCCTCAAGAACCAGGAGCAGCCCGAGATCGACGAGATCCTCGCCGGCCCCGTCGCTTATGTGTTCTACGAGACCGAGCCGGTCGAGGCCGCTAAGGCCCTTAAGGACTTCTCCGCCAATTCCAAGGGTGTCCTTGAGATCAAGGGTGGTATCTCCGACGGCAAGGCCGTTTCCGCTGATGATGTTAAGGCTATCGCCGAGCTGCCCACCAAGGATCAGCTTCTCGGCCAGATCGCCGGTCTCATCTCCGGTTTCGCTCGCGACATCGCTGTCTGCGTCAACGGCGTTTCCTCTGGTCTCGCTCGTTCGATCCAGCAGGTCTCCGAGCAGAAGGCAGCCTAGTCGCTGTTTTCACCCGCGGCGGCAACGCCGCACCCCTGGCGCATTCGCGCCGTGTTTTAACTGATCTCCGTGCACAGACACGGAAACCGAAAGGACTTAGAAATGGCTAAGCTTACCACCGATGAGATCATCGATGCTCTTAAGGAAATGACCCTTCTCGAGGCTTCCGAGCTCGTCAAGGCTATCGAGGACACCTTCGGCGTTTCCGCCGCTGCTCCTGCCGCCGTTGTCGCCGCTCCTGCTGCTGGCGCTGCTGAGGCCGAGGAGAAGACCGAGTTTGACGTCGTGCTCGAGGGCTTCGGCGACAACAAGATCCAGGTCATCAAGGCCGTCCGTGAGCTCACCAGCCTTGGCCTGAAGGAGGCCAAGGAGGTCGTCGAGGGCGCTCCCAAGGCTGTTCTCGAGGGTGCCAAGAAGGAGGACGCCGAGGCTGCCAAGGAGAAGCTCGAGGCTGCTGGCGCTGCTGTCACCCTCAAGTAATCAGGCTTTCTTGCCAGATTTCTTTGCAGACGGGGCTCGCTATGCGAGTCCCGTCTTTTTTGTTTTTAGCCCCTCATTCCCATTGCTCGACACGCAGAACGCCGCTGTCTTCGCCGTGCCAATCCCGTTACCGCTGGGGCCAAAAATTGCACCATTCGACCAATAATTTGCGTTGACCTGCTGAAGAATTGCGTTTGCCTTACGGCGACGTATGTCTCCGGCGGTAAGATACTCCGGTATCGCAATTTGGTCTGCGGCCGTTGTGCCGCACGCACAGGGCGTATTCTGCGCCTGCGAAAGGATCCTTGAATAACATGAAGGCAATCATCCCCGCCGCCGGCCTCGGCACGCGTTTTCTGCCTGGCACTAAATGCACGCCTAAAGAGATGCTGCCGGTGCTCGACAAGCCGGTCATTCAGTATGTCGTTGAGGAGGCACTCGACCCCGAGGAGGTCGACGACGCCATCATCGTTACCTCTCCCGGTAAGCCCGAGCTGCTGAGCTACTTCCAGCCCGATCGCTCGCTCGAGAATCTGCTGCGCGAGCGCGGTAAGGATGCTTACGCCGATGCCGTCGCCCACGCGGGCGGCATGCCGGTCGACTTCCGTTATCAGTACGAGCCCAAGGGCCTCGGCCATGCCATTCGCTCTGCTGCCGACGCCGTGGCAGGGGAAAACTTCCTGGTTCTTCTAGGCGACTACGTTGTGCCTAACCGTGACATCTGCGACAAGATGCTTGCCGTTTCCAAGGAGCACGGTGGCGCTTCGGTTATCGCCGTTGCCGCGTGCGCTCCCGAGGAAGTCAGCCGCTATGGCGTCATCGCTGGCGATCGTGTTGGATCGCTCGAGGGTTTTGAGGACGCCGGCGACGCAGAGCCGGGCGCTGTCTGGCGCATCGGCGGTCTGGTTGAGAAGCCCGCTCCCGAGGCGGCTCCGTCCAACCTGTACATCGTCGGTCGCTATCTGCTGAGCCCGCTGGTCATGGACCTGCTCGCCGATCAGCAGGCCGGCAAGGGCGGCGAGATCCAGCTTACCGATGCCATGGCCCGCTCGCTCGACCGCGAGGCTATGTACGCTGTCGTCATCGACCCGCTGTCGGGCTACGACACCGGCACCCCTTCTGGCTGGATGGCCACCAACGCCCTCATGGCCGCAAGCGATCCTCGCTTTGCCAGCGCCTTCTGGGACGCCATCGACGAGCGCGGCGGTTTGATGCGCAAATAAGCCTTCGGTCATCGACGTTTACGGGTGCGGACTTCGGTCTGCACCCGTTTTTTATGCGCGCCGCGGCTTGGCTCCGGAAAGTGCATCCCGCAATTTGGTCGAATTCTGGGACGCGCTTTCCGGTTGAGGCCCCTAGCGGAAACTGCGACCCGGAATTTCGGCTCAGAACGGGATATGCTTTCCCAAACAGGGCTCAATCGGGTGGCGCGCGCAGACGTGGTGTAAGAGCGTCCC